>CAYOHM010000013.1:0-34319 GCA_964403785.1 uncultured Alistipes sp. | reverse complement strand
ACAAGTAGCGAGAGGGGGACTTGAACCCTCGACACCATGGGTATGAACCATGTGCTCTAGCCAGCTGAGCTATCTCGCCATATCTATGGTACATCTTGCGAACTCGCAAAGACGATTATAGCCTTATAAATAAAGTTTGTCAACAAAATTATTGCTTCTTCTTAAGAACAACCTCATCCGGATATACAAGACCAAACTTCTCCTGAGCGATTTCAGCAATATACTGCTTTGTCTGCATGTATTTCTTCTTCTCCTCTATCTCCTGTGTCCTGTCCTTCTCCTGCTCAATCAGCTCTTCAAGCTCTGCCTCCCTGGCATCATATGCATCCAGCTTGGTCTGGAGATTAGCACTGTTGACCCAGTTTATGATAATCATTGCCGCAACCACCGCAAACATTGCACCATACCCGACTATATTACGCAAATGTCCTTTTCTACGCTTACCGGCCATGTACCTCATTCCTTCCTCTTATTTAAAATTGTCTTTAATTTTATACGATTTTATTATCTTTTTCAATACCTTCAAGGGAAAAAATAATACCAGTGACACATATTTTACGAAAAATTTACTAATTGTGACGTGATACATCAAAGCACCGGCTATTTCGCCCGCAATGGCAAACCATCTTACATTTCCGGCATCCTCCATAAAGCATACGATGAATGTTGCAATTGATGCAAACATCCAGAATAAAATATCCTCCAGAGCAACCCAGAAGGTATTATGGCGTACAAGACGCCTTAATATTCTGAAGCAATCATAAAAAAAGGCGAGAGCTGCTCCCAAAGTAACAACAACTGCCAGATAGTGCAGTTCCCAGCTAATCATATCACTCATTATTTGAACATCCTCGTGATAAAGCCCTCTGCCTTCCTGTTATAACCCGACATATCGGAATATACCATGCTGTCCACTCTGCCGGCAAGGTCCACCTCACCCTTTTCCACGGAAAGCCTCGTCACCTTAAGGTCTTGTCCTTTAATTTCAAGCATCCCCAGTGAGGTCTTAAGGATTATCTGTCCGGGGTCAAACGAAATCACATCCGCCACCCCTGTAATACTGCCTTTTTTTCTGTTATCCAGTAATATTTTATGATTTCTTGCAGCAACGGCTTCTTCCCTTATACGCTCCTCCAAAAAAGAAAACCTCCTAACATTAAGTATAAGCTATCTAGTTAAATATATTAAGAGGTTTCAAAAATATTCTAAAGATATTCAAACATATCCCCTGCTTCATCCTTTTTGGTGGTTTCCTTAACGTCCGTTACAGAAACCTTGACCGTCTTGCTGCCAAACTGTATCTCTATGACATCACCGGTCTTTATCTCACAGGAAGCCTTAGCCACCCTGCCGTTTACCATAACCCTTCCTGCATCGCAGGCATCATTGGCAACAGTTCTTCTCTTAATAAGTCTGGATACTTTTAGGTATTTATCTAGTCTCATCGTTTTTCTCCTGTTCCTTTATTTGCTGCACCGCAACCTCAACAAAGGCATTAAGGGCAGATTCAGAATCCTTCTTGGAAAGGTTCGTTTTTCTCTCTATTTCGTTAATAAGCTCTGCTTTTTCTGCCATGACAAAATCAAACCTCACAATCCTTTTTGTTCCCTGCTCATAACCAAACAATGTATATTATATACCTTTGCAAGATACTGCACAAGTCTATGATTCCATCTGTCTTCCAAGAAAACCCGCTGCGGAATCAGCCACCTTGGCCTCCGTGTCACCTAACTTTGTGCGGCTTTCCTTCGTAATAATTACCACAGAGCCAATGGCATCACCCTCACAAATGATTGGGCTTATTACCTGTGAATGATATTCCTCAAGGTCACCATTTACAATCGGAATGAATTTTTTGTCATCCTTTATTGCAACTATGCTTGTTCTGTTATCTATTGCCGTCTCAAGCTGTTTGCTTATCGGCTTTGCGATAAGGTCCTTTTTCGGCGCACCGGAAACCGCAATAATCTGATCCCTGTCGGTTATACACACCGTATGCCCCGTGGTCTGCGAGAGTGAATCCGCATACTGTCTTGCAAATATACCCAGCTCACCTATCGGAGAGTACTTTTTCAGGATGATTTCTCCCTCCCTGTCAGTAAAAATTTCAAGTGGGTCTCCCTCTCGTATCCTAAGCGTTCTTCTGATTTCTTTTGGAACAACCACTCGTCCTAAATCATCTATTCTACGGACAATCCCTGTTGCTTTCATTTTACTTCCTCCATTTACAAATATTCTTAAACAAAGCTTTCGTTATGAAACTAGTATTTGTAATTGTAGGAATTTTATACCTTTAAATGCTTACGAAGCGCCTTCATCCTTATCAGAATTAAGCTGCTTTATATAATCCATAAGCTCCGCATCTATTTCGCTCATCCGTTCTTTATCGTTATCCTGTATATCTGTTTCTGCATCTGATGCAGACTTTGCTTCAAAGATTTCACCCTGTTCGCTTATAACTATCCTGTTTCTGCCATGCTCCTTGGCATAGTAAAGTCTTTCGTCCGCAGCCTTTATGACAGCATCTATGTTACAGTCACCACGTCCATCCGTCACTCCGAAGGACATAGTAATCCTGATACCGTACCCGTTATATTCAAGAATATGCGCTCTTATTTCCTCAAGTATCTCCATTGACACCTTGGCGGCATCATTAACAGTTGCGTTTTTAAAGCCCAAAAGGAACTCCTCGCCGCCCCATCTGGATGCAAAGCCCCTGCCCTTCATATGTGTCATTAATACCTGCGCCACATATTTTAAGATTTCATCACCGGCATCATGACCATAGGTGTCATTTACCTTTTTAAAAAAGTCTATATCGCCCAGCACAAGCGCAAATTTCTCATTGCCGTCAGCAAGCTCCTTCTGCATTTCATGCATAAATTTGCCTGCGCTCCGCCTGTTATAAAGCCCTGTAAGCGCATCATGCTCAATCAGCGCCCCAAGTGCCCTCTGCATATGTACCGCCGATTTACACATATCCGTGATTTCATCATTTCTCTTCATTACAGCATAATCAAACTGAGCGTTAAAGTTGCCTGCCTCAACCTGTTTCAAAAAATCCTTAAGCTTCGTAAGGTCCCTGATAAATTTCTTGGAATAATTAAGTGAAACCAGCATTACCAGCACCATCATAACAATCGTGATAATAATTACCGGATAAACAGACTTTGAAACAAGTCCATTAACCTGCGCTGCATTCTTAGCTACGCATATCATTCCGACGCATGAGCCATCCGAATTAAATAACGGCTTATAGTATGCAAAATATATATCGTCATCTATTTCGGCGTTTGTAAAAAACTGGGCGCTGCCGCTGCCCATTACCGCATTTGTAATAAGGCTGCTGCAATAGGTCCCTGTAATTCTCTCTCCCTGTGAATTTCTTACAGTTGTAAGGAAACGTATGTTATCATAAAGAATACTAATCTCAAGCCCTGTGTCAGCCTTGATTGAATCTATAAGCCCAAACCTGTCATTAAGGATACTTTCGCCCTTTACCAGAGTAAGCACCGTGTCACCATATACAACGTAGTCGCCCGGAAAGGTTATATCCACCATATTTTCAACGGACGCAGCCACGGACGAAAGTTCATTTTCCACCTCAGTATGCATGGCTTTGCTAAAACCTGTCGTAACCACTATGGTAACGATAGCACCTAAAAGAAGTATCGGCAGTACCGACATCAAAAATACACTGTTTTTTATGCTTGATTTGTACTCCATAGCATCATCCCCCCTGTAAGTATATTTTACTGCAATCAGATGAATTTATCTACCAAATCCATCAAATCCTCAAGAAAATCTATATCACCGCTGCCCCCTGTGTATTTACGGTTCGGAACATAGGTAAAATACGGTACGGTTTCCACCTTAAACCTTAACATTCCCTGATACTGTGCAACAATGTCAGGAATTCTGCCGACATCAATTTCCGCCTTCGGATACATTCTCATTCTAACGCCCGACTTACCGCCCTTTATCTCGGTAATATAAGCATTATTGGCTTTTGCCTTAAGAAGCGCTATGTCAAGAAGATTCAAAGCCTGACGCGGAAGGTCTCCAAAACGGTCCGTCAGCTCATCCTCCATATCCATAAGCTCCTCCCTTGTTTCGATGCACGCAATCCTCTTATATATCTCCAGTTTTTGTGTTTCATTTCTTATATACGTGTCAGGAATAAAGGCGTCAATCGTCAAATCAACGGTTGTCTCATAATCCTTCTCCTTAAGTTCTCCCTTAAGCGTAAGCACCGCCTCATTAAGCATCTTGCAGTAAAGGTCATAGCCTACGGCCTCCATATGTCCATGCTGTCTGGCACCGAGAACATTTCCGGCACCCCTTATTTCCAAATCCTTCATCGCAATCTTAAATCCCGAACCAAGCTCTGAGAATTCCCTGATTGCCTGAAGTCTTTTCTCAGCCGTTTCCTTAAGCATTCTGTCCCTCTTATACAGCAGAAAGGCATAGGACGTCCTGCTGGACCTGCCGACACGCCCGCGGAGCTGATAAAGCTGTGATAAGCCGAATTTGTCCGCATCATGTACAATCATTGTATTAACATTTGGTATATCCAGTCCTGTTTCAATAATAGTGGTTGACACCAGAACATCTATCTCACCATTGATAAAATCATACATAATGGCTTCAAGATTTCTCTCCTCCATCTGTCCGTGGGCATATGCCACCCTCGCATCCGGCACAATCTGTGAAAGCCTCATTGCAACCTCATCAATGTCGCTTACCCTGTTATAAACATAGTAGACCTGTCCCTTTCGGGAAAGCTCACGGTTTATCGCCTCGCGCACTATTTCCTCATTGTATTCGGTAACAAATGTCTGTATTGGCAGACGGTCCTGCGGCGCTTCCTCAAGTATGCTCATATCCCTTATGCCAACCAGGCTCATATGAAGTGTTCTCGGAATCGGTGTGGCTGTTAATGTAAGTACATCCACATTTTCACGAAGCTTTTTTATTTTTTCCTTATGCGTGACGCCGAATCTTTGCTCCTCGTCCACAATCAAAAGCCCCAAATCCTTATACTGAACATCCGCAGAAAGCACACGGTGTGTTCCTATGACAATGTCAACCATACCCTTCTTAAGATTTTCCAGAACGGTTTTTATCTGCTTTGCCGTTCTAAATCTTGACAGCAGCTCTATTTTCACTGGAAAATCCTTCATTCGTGCAGTAAATGTATCATAATGCTGCCCTGCAAGAATTGTTGTAGGGCAAAGCAAAACCACCTGTTTTCCATCCTGTACTGCCTTAAATGCCGCACGGATTGCGATTTCCGTCTTGCCATAGCCAACATCTCCGCAGATAAGTCTGTCCATAATCTTAGAGCTTTCCATATCTGATTTTGTCTCTTCAATGGCTGCAAGCTGGTCCTGTGTTTCCTCATATGGAAACATCTCCTCAAATTCCTTCTGCCAGAGTGAATCCGGACTGAATCTGAAGCCCTGTTTCATCTGGCGCTTTGCATAAAGCTCCACCAAATCCTTGGCAATCTCGGCAACTGCGCCATGAACCTTTGATTTTGTTTTGGACCATTCAATACTCCCCAGCTTATTAAGCTTAGGTGCTTTTGCCTCGGCACCCGCATATTTCTGAATCACATCAAGCTGTGTAGCAAGTACATACAGACACCCGTTATCGCTGTACTCAATCTTCATGTAATCCTTTTCAATACCGTCCATGGTCATTTTCTCAATGCCACGGTAAATGCCAAGTCCATGGTCCTCATGCACTACATAATCTCCCGGCACAAGATCATTAAATCCTGCAATGGCCCTGCCTTCATAATTTTTTTTCTTTTTGGCTTTTTTTCTTTTATGTCCGAATATATCGCTTTCTGCAATTATGACAAATTTACTGTCCGGGTATTCACAGCCGCTGTGTATCTGACCATAAGTAACCATTACCTGACCCGCTTTAATCTGTACGTCATAATCCGCAGAATAAAAAGCATTAATTCCGTAATCTGTCAAATCACTGCTGATTCTCTCGGCTCTTGTTCGGGAACTGCAGATAAGCACGATTTTATACTTCTTGTCCCGGTATCTTTTAACATCCTCCACAAGCATTTCGAATTTATTGTTATAGGAACTTATGCTTTTAGTCGTTAAAGGGTACTCTTTATCGATATATATATATCTTGGCTCATACGAAAGCGCGGATAATACAGTTAAAGGCCTGTTCCCAAGCTTTGCCATAATTTCCTTTTCAGACCTGAATACCTTCGTCTGACCCGACAGCAGATAGCCTTTCTGAAGACGGTGGCTCATACTTTCTGAAAATTCCATTTCAACGCCATCCATGCGCTGTGAAATCCGGTCAGGCTCATCGATAAAGAACAGAGTATCCCTGTCAAAATAATCTGCAAATGATACAAGTGTCTTACAAAAATATGTAAGATATTTATCTGCATATCTGCAGGCTCCCTCTTCCTTAATACCTTCAAGCGCCTCATTCGTAAGCTTTCTGATTCTTGCAGCTTCCTCAAACTGCTTATTACTGCTGAATACGGCGCTCTCAGTTTCCATAGCTTCCCTGATTCGTATTGTGCCGTCAGAAACCTGCTCCGGTGACAATAAAACCTCAACCGCCGGATAAATATTAACCGCTTCAATTCTTTCAAACGAACGCTGGCTTTGTACATCAAAGGTTCTTATGGAATCTATTTCATCATCCCAAAGTTCAATTCTTACCGGACATTGAGCCGTAAACGGAAAAATATCAATAATTCCGCCGCGGATTGCGAACTGGCCTGAGGTTTCCACCTGGCTTACACGCTCATAGCCAATAAAAGTAAGCTTTTGGCGGTACTCATCAAGATTAATCGTATCGCCCTCTTTTATTTTCAAAATATTGTTTTTAATTATTTCTATGGGAATAAGATTATCCGCAAATGCATCAATTGTGGTTATTACCGTTAATTCCTGTTCCTCTATAATGTGTCTTATTGCACTCATCCGTTCTTCAACAATTAAATTGCTGTGCACGTCCGCATTATAAAAAATAAAATCCTTGGCAGGATAATAAACCACATTTTTATCATAAAATCTATAATCTTCAAGAAGTGTTTTAGCTTTTGCTTCAGTATCCGTGATAATAACCTTGCAGCACTCTACGCCGCACAGACCCCAGATAAGATGCGCCTTGTCCGCATCCACACATCCGCTTATCATTACATTTTTCCCTGAAACCCTGATCGACTGAGCTATTTCATCATATGAATTTAATTGTAGAATTGGTTCAAGAAAGGTTTTCACCCAAAAGCCTCCTAATACTAATTAAACTTATTCATGGCAGCATCAATTCCCTCTTGTATGATGCACTCACATGCCATTGCTGCCCTGTCGCGCTCCTGTTCAATTAAAGGAAGCTCCTCTTTGTTAAAATGTCCCAGCACATAATCCGCCAGGTCATAGCCCTTGGGCTTGTCCCCCACACCGCACTTGATACGTGCAAATTCTTCGCTTTTAAGGTGTGCAATAATACTCTTAATGCCATTATGGCCTCCCGCACTGCCCTTTGCCCGTATCCGCAGTTTTCCGACATCAAGACAGATGTCATCAAAAATAACTATAACGTCGCTCACATCCGCCTTGTAAAAATCGACAACCTCTCTAAGACATTCACCGCTAAGATTCATATAGGTCTGCGGCTTTACAAGAATAACCTTTTCTCCTGATATCGTGCCCTTGCCGCAAATGCCCTTATGCTTACTGATATCCATAGAAATATTATTCCTATCCGCAATTCTGTCTATAACTGAAAATCCGATATTATGTCTGGTCTGGTCATATTTTAAGTCCGGATTACCAAGACCTGCTATTATTTTCATTGTCCCAACCTCGTTATCTATCTTCCTACGATTCTGCTGCCTACAATCCTGCTGTACGGCTCAATTTCCATTCCACTCTCGATTTCTGCATCCTTAATATATGAGAATGGTCCAATCACACAGTCCGTATGAATCACCGAATCACCCATGATAAATGTGTCCGGATAAATTACAACGTCATTTTCAATAACCACCTGTGGAGTAATATATGTGTTATCAGGGTCTATAATTGTAACACCCTCCGACATCCATTTGTTATTGATGCGTTTCTTCATTATCTCCTCAGCGTGAGCAAGCTGCACTCTTGAGTTGACACCCTCTATTTCCGTAGGGTCATCCACCACCATCGCATCGACCTTAAGACCCTTATCCTTGATTATTGTCAGTGTATCAGGAAGATAGTATTCTCCCTGTGCATTGTCATTAGTCAAAAGATCAAGTGCCTCATAAAGCTCTGCCGACTCAAAAACATACATACCTGAATTAACTTCATTGCAAAGACGTTCCTCATCCGTCGCATCCTTATGTTCAACGCTTTTAATAAAGGTGCCGTCAAGACTTCTGATAATTCTGCCATATCCTGCAGGATTGTCAAGGATTGCCGAAAGAACGGTAATTGCATTACCTTCAAACTCATGTGCCTTAACAAGGCGATTCAGTGTTTCACCTGTGATAAGAGGAGTATCTCCGAATAAAATCAGTGTACTGCCGTCTTTTCCGATAAAATTCCTTGCACACTTTACGGCATGACCGGTTCCAAGCTGTTTGTCCTGAGTGACAAAGGTTACATTTGAGGTTATCTCCCTCTTAACAATATCCGCACCATGTCCTACCACCACGCAGATTTCATCGGCGCCTGCCTCCCTTGCCGCTGTAATCGCATGCTCGACCATGCACTTTCCCATGACCTTGTGAACCACCTTGGGAAGCTTTGACTTCATTCTGGTTCCCTGTCCTGCTGCCAGTATGACTGCTTTTAACATATCTTCACCTCATATAATTCGTTTACACTTAATATCCTTCAGGATTGTTGCTCTGCCATCTCCATGAATCTTCACACATCGTCTTAAGATCGTACTTAGCCTCCCAGCCAAGCTCTTTTTTGGCAAGTGATGCATCAGCATAGCAGGTATCAATATCTCCGGCTCTTCTTTCTTTAATTACATACGGAATCTTAACACCGGTAGCCTCCTCGAAATTCTTAACAATATCAAGAACACTGTAGCCCTTGCCTGTTCCAAGATTATAAATCTTAAGTCCCGGATTTTCTTTGATTTTCTCAATAGCCTTGACATGACCGACTGCAAGGTCAACTACATGGATGTAATCTCTTACGCCCGTACCATCCGGCGTATCATAGTCATTGCCAAATACACCCAGCTCTTTTAACTTTCCGACCGCAACCTGTGTGATATACGGCATAAGATTATTAGGAATACCATTCGGATTCTCGCCCATCATACCACTTTTATGAGCGCCTATCGGATTAAAATACCTAAGCAAGATGACATTCCACTCATTATCGGCGAACTGGATATCCGATAAAATCTGCTCAAGCATGGACTTGGTCCAGCCGTACGGATTGGTACAAACACCCTTCGGACATTCCTCTGTAATAGGCACAAATGCCGGTTTGCCATAGACAGTTGCAGAGGATGAAAATACAATATTCTTTACATTATGCTTTCTCATAACATCAACAAGCGTAAGTGTTCCGGCAATGTTATTGGTATAATATTCAAGCGGCTTTCTGACGGACTCGCCAACTGCCTTAAGACCTGCAAAATGAATAACCGAAGCTATATCATTCTCCTCAAAAACCCGGTTAAGTCCCTGTGCATCCTGAATGTCTACCTTATAAAACTTAGGCGTTTTGCCCGTAATCTTCTCAATTCTGCCTAAAACCTTTTCATTTGAATTGCAGAGATTATCCACTATCACTACTTCATATCCGGCTTCTAAAAGCTCAACAACCGTGTGGCTTCCGATAAATCCCACACCACCTGTAACCAAAATCGTCACTGTGTATTCCTCCGTTAAAATAAGTTTATTTTACCTCGTATCCCTTAGATACAATAACATTGACCACATAATCTACATATTTTTCGCAAATCTCATCGGAGGCTGCCTCCACCATTACACGGATAAGGGGCTCCGTTCCGCTTTCTCTCACAAGGATTCTGCCGTCATTTCCCAGCTGCTTTGCAACCTCATCAACTGCCGCCATTACATCCGGGTCATTCTGTGCCGCCGTCTTGTCAGTAACCTTAACATTTTTAAGGAGCTGCGGGTAAATCTTTACCGGCGATGCAAGCTCTGAAAGCGGCTTATTCTTAGCAAGCATAACCTCCATCATTTTAAGTGCCGTGATAATGCCGTCACCTGTTGACGCATATTTGCTGAATATGATATGCCCCGACTGTTCACCGCCGATTCTGTGTCCGTTTGCCTGCATATTCTCGTACACGTACTTGTCACCAACCTTGGTCTTTTCATAATCGATTTGTGCCGCATCAAATGCCTTATACAGTCCGAAATTGGACATTACAGTGGTGACAACCGTATTATTAAGGAGCTTTCCCCTCTCCTTCATATAACATGCATATATATAAAGTATAAGGTCTCCGTTAACTACATTGCCGTTTTCATCAACACAAAGGCATCTGTCGGCATCACCGTCAAAGGCAAAGCCGGCGTCAAGCTGTTTTTCCTTGACAAGCTTCTGTAAGCCTTCAATATGTGTCGAACCGCAATTTGTATTAATATTAGTGCCATTTGGCTCATTATTAATCACATAGGTTTTGGCGCCAAGTGCATCAAATACACTCTTGGCCAGGGTCCAGGCGCTGCCGTTTGCGCAGTCAAGACCAATTCTCTTGCCTTTAAAGGAATAGGTGGCAAGTGAAATAAGATACCCCATATAGCGGTTACGTCCCGCAACATAGTCTATGGTACAGCCTATATCTGCACCGGTTGCAAAAGCCACCTCACCCGATAATCCGTCAAGGTACTCCTCTATCTTGGATATTACGCCTTCGTCCATCTTCTCGCCGCGGTCATTGAGAAGCTTAATACCATTGTCATAAAATGGATTGTGGCTTGCAGAAATCATAATTCCGCAGTCAAAATCCTCCGTCCTCACCACATAGGAAACACTTGGAGTTGTAGTAACATGCAGCAGATACGCATCCGCACCCGATGCCGTAAGGCCTGCAACCAGAGAATACTCAAACATATAGCTGGACCTTCTTGTATCCTTGCCAATCAAAATACGAGCCTTGTGCTCCTGTCCGAAATACCAGCCCAGAAATCTTCCAACCTTAAATGCATGCTCAACCGTGAGATTAACATTTGCCTCACCGCGAAAACCATCCGTTCCGAAATACTTACCCATAACCTACCGCCTTTATGTATTTTAATAATATTATATTGTACCATAATCAGCATTATAATAAAAGGTTTTTGTCAATCCATTTCCTGCAAATCACCATATATACTATATATGCCGCAATTCCTATAACGGATAATATAATGCCGTATTTAAGAGGCTTATAATCATATACAAAATGTACGGTATTACTTCCGGCGTCCACCTTTACAGCCATAAGTCCGTTAATTTTGATAATCTGAGTTTCCTCTCCGTTTACATATGCCTTCCAGTATTTGTCGTAAGGAACGCTGTAGAATGCATATTTTTCGCTGTCAGCGGTGATAACTGAGGTAAATTCGTTATCGTCCACCGTAAATTCCGTACTTGCCTCATCCATATGCTCCTTAGCAATCTCGCTTATCTTATCGACGGCAATCTTACCGTGAACAGTGCTGTCATAATGCTCAAGATACTGTGAAACCTCGGCTTCATCCTCATTATCTATTACGAGTGTTTTGAGCATTGCAGTTGCTTTTATGCTGTTGTCAAGACTTTCGTACTCATCCTTAGTCATATAGGTATCATAGGTATATCCTATAGGAAGTGCATTTTCATTGTCATAAACATACCATACCTGTCCATTGCTGTTGGTAACCGTGCCTACATAAGTATATTTTTCCTGTTCAAAAACGGAGTAAATATATTTAGCTCCAAGCAGCTCCCTGATACCATCAGGTCCTCCGTTTGTCCATGTAACCCTCTCGTCACCTATTTCGTCATACAGCTCTGAAATAGAGGAGCTTACTGTACTTATAAAGGAATTAATTGAAGGAAGTGAATTTGTCATGGCAAAATTATAGTAGGTGTGTCCCACTCCTTCATCAAAATAGTATCTGTACGGGTATGAATCCCTCTCCAGCTCTCCTGCTGTTTCCGTAAGATAAACCACAGTACTCTTACCATAGCTGTTTTCATATATTTTCAAATCCTGATTGGAATTATCCGTGGTCTTCTGGTATACATATATGGTGCTGAGCAGCAGACCTGCTCCTGCCAGAACCGTAAGTACCAGTGCGGTAATTTCAAAATGTTTCTTTACAAATCTGACCAGTATGCACACAATCACAGGACTTATCAGACCCACAAAAATACCGAATCTGTACTCGTTAATTCTGTATATGATATTGTCGCCGTTTGAGTTCCACTGCACATATCCTGTCAAAAGCACATATACCGCGATTAGTATGACGGAAATAACCGCGGATTTAATTACCGGATACCGCCTTGGCTCTTCAATTACCTTTGCAGTTGCAAGTATCATAAATATTGACAGCATATAAAACCATCTGTGGTACGGCTCGCTGCTGAAAAACATAAAGCTGTTATTGAGCACCGGAATAACCGCAATTACCGCACACACCTTGAGGAAACGTGAAAGCCAGTCCTTACGGAGAATTACATAGGCAAGCACAAATACCATGCCAAAAAGAGGCAGATAAGCGCTGGTTGTCATCCAGCTTGCATCCCTTACACTTGACAGGTAATTCATAGCCTCCGCCGGCATAAAAAAGCCCTTGATATAAAGCAGCCAGTCCGAGGTTGTCATTGTAAACCATGTATCACCTGTAAGGTGGTTGGATATTCTGCTGTTGGTCAGTATTCCGTTTGCCGCAGGAATCAGAATAAAACCTGAAATCATTATTCCAAGCAATCCCTCAGTAATGCAGTACAACACCGGAGTTATATATTCCTTTATTTTCTTTCTGCCCGCATTGATATCAGGCAGCATGTATCTGATAACATAGAACAGCACCAGAAATAATACTTCTCCGACAAAAAACACATAATTGCACAAAACATTTAAAACACAGGCTGCTGCAAGATACCCATGCTTTTTTTCCTCGATAAGCTTCTCCAGACCTATCAGCATAAGCGGGAACAATGCCACTGCATCCTGAAAATGAAAAAATACCACGCTGCAGCACTGATAGCCTGAAAATGCATAAAGAAGTGATGCAGTGAGAACTATATATTTATTCTTGATATGCCTGTTAAAATATGCCGCTGATGCAGCTCCTGCTACCGCAAATTTAAAAATAAGCATCCAGCCGAGTACCTTAGGAATTGCTTTTGTCGGGAAAATAAGCATAAGCCATACAAATATGCTGCCCGCATTATAAAAGGAGAAAGACTCAAGGAAATTGCTGCCTATATCTATTCCCCAGTTCCAAAGCCAGTTTCCTGACTTTATGGTTTCATTCATAAGCATGTTAAACGGTATCTGCTCAGCCGTATAATCATGTGACATCGCCATATAACCATCATTTATAACCAGAAGAGGAACAATTGCCAGCATTGCCGTCAAAAGACTAAGTAAAAATGCATATATCCAGACAGGTACATTTTTTAAGTTAATTTTTTTCCCCATTATCTTCTCACTCCTGTTATTTCGTCATAATATGCGGTTTCGCCGTTAGGAAGCGTCACCTCACCATACCTCATTATTCCGGTTATCTCGTCATAATAATACCAGTTTCCGTCATGGTAGCTCTCACCATGAGCCATTTTGCCGGTGTACTCATCGAAATAGTACCAGTTTCCGTCAATACAGCTTTCACCATGATGCATCTGTCCAGTTATCTCATCATAGTATACCCACTTGCCCTCAGAAGCTCCGTCAACAGGTATATATACAAAGCCCTTTATCATTTCTCCGGTAACCGGGTCAAACCAATACCAGCCTCCGTATCTGTAATCTTCGCCCTTTTTCATCGAGCCGTTCTCATCATAGCGCACCCATTTGCCCTCAGTCCTGTCTGCATTTGTAGGAATAAAGGCATCCTTGTCAACTGCCATTCGTCCGTCAGCATCGAACCAGTACCATGCATCGCTCTCAGGGTCATACACTTCCTTATCCCTTGCCATAATACCGTCATCATACCAGTAGCTTGCATTATTTATCCTGTACCAGCCATTATAGCCTTCTTTGACATACTCCGTGTTTACTTCGTAATATTCTAAGAACTTAAAGGTCTGAAGACTATTGCTGTTTCCTGTCCATAAAAGTATATTTGATGAAGGAGCCGCGGTGGCATTTGCCACATCCAGACACATCTGGTTTACAGCGCTTCTTATCCGGTAGCTTCCGTCGCCAGCTGACTCGATGTACCACTGCTGGTTGTTTCCGCCGTTATACTGATACTGTGCGACATTAGTTCCTGCCTTTATGTCAGAACCCTGTGCATCCAGGTACTTGTCCGAGCAAACCGCCTTAATGTAATACCTGCCGTCTGCAATGTATTTTACTTCAAACTGCTGTGCTTCATTGCCCGAGAAATCCCACAGCTGGAGATTTGCGCTGTTTTCGTCCGTTCCACCGCAAATATCAAGGGCGTAATTGCTGTTTGAAGAAAGCTTTATATTATATATACCATTCTTTATGGTCTGCTCATATGCGTAATCATCAGAGTAATCATATGCAAAATCACAGTCCACGAGCCCTGATATTCCGTCTACATAGCCGCTGCTTGAATACTGCCATACGCTGTATTTACCCTGATAGGACGTTTCATTTGTGTAATTTGCAAGCCACACCTCACAGTTAAGCTCCGATGAATTAATATCATCCTCCAGCATATTCTTATTGGCATAGAGCATAGGAGTATATCCGCGCTCCCTTACCCTGTTGCAAAATGCGTTAATAATCTCAGTTGTCTGCTCACTTGAAAGTCCCGCGTTATATAACCTGCCCTGTCCGGTACCCGCATATTCATAGTCCATTACCACCGGCAGTGAAATGTCGTTACTGCCAATCGCATCGATTGCATAATCCGCCTCTGCGATTGCCTCCTCCACAGTTATTGCCTGTGAAAAAATATACACGCCTACCCTTATGCCCTGTTCGACAGCGGCACTTATATTTCCCGTACCCGACGGGTCTGTAACCAGCGCACCCGTTCCGTATCCACGGTATGCTACTCTTATAAATGCGAAATCAATCCCCGCAGCCTTAACCTTTTCCCAGTCAACAAACCCCTGATAATAAGAAACATCTATTCCGTTTCTTATCTTTGCAGAGTCGAATACCGAGCTGTGATAATATGTACCACCTGTATAGCCTGACTCACCCGAGGAACTCATAATCGGGCTTACGGAAATATTCTGTCTTTTTAAATATTCCGGGTCCTCCGAAAGTCCGTCTACAAGTGAGTTTCTGGCATCTGCTTCGTCCTGTATATTAATATATGCATCTGACACCTCAGATGCATACACGCCAAAACCTCCGATACCTACAAATGCTGCTGCAGCGATAACTCCAAATACAAACTTTTTCATGATTTTTCTCCTACATATCCTATTTCATATCATCAGTGCGTTCGCTGATAATATAGCGGGGTCTCTGTTTTACTTCCAGATATATCTTACCAATATACTCGCCGAGCACGCCTATCGAAACAAGCTGTACACCGCCGATAAAGCACACTATGCTTATCATACTTGACCAGCCTGCAACCGTTATACCTGTGAATTTTGCCCAAATTGACCATATAACACCGCAAAAGCTTAATATCGCGAAAAACAGACCGACACCTGTTATCATATGTAATGGTTTAACGCTCAGACTCGTTATTCCATCAAATGCCAGTGCCAGCATCTTACTCAGCGGATAGTGGCTCTCTCCGGCAATTCTTTCATGTCTTTCATAATATACGCTTGTACTTTTAAAGCCAACCAGAGGCACCATGCCCCTTAAGAAGATATTAACCTCCCTGAAATTCGCCAGCTCCTTAACAACCCTGCTTGAGATAAGACGGTAATCTGCATGGTTAAATACTACCTCTGCACCCATCCAGTTAAGCAGCTTATAAAAGCCCTCTGCTGTAAATCTCTTAAAGAAGGTGTCGGTATCTCTCTTGCTTCTTACACCGTAAACCACCTCACAGCCGTCAAGATATCTGTCAACCATCTCATTCATGGCATTTATGTCATCCTGTCCGTCGCAGTCGATTGAAATGGTTATATCGCACACATCCTTCGCCTCCATAAGACCTGCCAGCACCGCATTCTGATGCCCACGGTTTCTGCTCTGGCAGATACCCTTATAGTGGTAGTCCTTTTGGGCAAGGTCACAGATTATTTCCCACGTTCTGTCCCTGCTTCCGTCATTAACAAAGAGCACCCTGCTGTCATCACTTATCTTATCATTCCTGACAAGCTCATTTATCTTATCAAGAAACATAGTACAGGTAATCGGTAAGACCTTTTCCTCGTTATAGCAGGGAATTACAATATAAAGTACTGGTTTCATTTAATCGCCTCGAGACTTTTATTTTAAATCAAAATTTAATGTTCCTACATTTGTGTTATTCCCTACCGAGCTATTGAAATACGTGCTGAAATTTTCAACAGAAAAAGACCCGCAATCCATTATTACATTGTCTATAAGGTCATTGCAATAGGTATCTTCTGCCAAATAAATTCCGGAATAGTGGTGTCCTGAAATAACATTTCTTGCTATTATATTTTCATAATCCGCCGTAAAATCAAGGCCAATCACAGGTTCATCAGGAGTGCTGGCATGTCCCAGCTCAATTCCAAAGCCATGATACGCCTCATTCTGACCTGCGTTATTGTCAATGATGCTGTTGGAAAGAATAAGGTTGCGGTAGCCTGAACGCACCATTTTCACTCCACTGCCTGAATTTTCGATAATTATGTTGTTATATATCGTGTTATAGGCTGAATTATCAATGGAAATTCCCGGGAGCTTCGCTGTTGACGAGCCGTCAGCAAGTCTTCCCAGACCCAGAATGAAATCAGCCTCCAAATCCTCATCCGTCTGTCGGTTGCGGTCACCGTTGCGCTTAATCGTATTACGGCTTACATAGGTGCCGAACGTACCATAGTCAAGGCACATTCCTTCCTTTTCATTTTCCTCAATGGTATTATTTATGACATAATTCATGTATCCGCCGTCACAGTAAAACCCTGAGGAATAATTATCCTGAATTAAATTATCCTTGATAACATTGTTATTTGGAGAGTCAAGCTGATTATACAAATACTCATCCTTAAATTCATTATACGGCGTGTATATATCCTCAAGCTCCATTGATGAGAATACCAGCCCTGCTGTTAAATTTCTCGTGCCGTAATTCTGAAAAATCGCATTTCCTGAAATTATGCACCTTGAAATGCTGCCGTTAAAGAAAACCGCACCGTTTCCGTTTTCGTGAATGGAATTATTAACCAGATTCACATAACTGCAGGTTCCCATTACGCAGACAGCCTTATAAAGAGCGCCGGTAATGTCATTATTGTATATCAATAAATTGTCAGAGTTTATGACATAAATTCCCTCCTCATAGCCATTTTGCATATTGAAATTAGAAATCTCAATATTTTCCTCATTCTCTATAAGGAAACCGTACTTTACCTGAGCATCCCCTGTAACAGTAATGCCTGCCCCGTCAAGTGCCACATTTGACGGAACATTTATGGTTTCATCAAGAATTAATGTGTCGGAGGTGAATAATACTCTTTTTCCCTCATTATCTGCCAGAAATTGGTTAAGCTCACCGGCACTGCTGCCGTCAAATTCCACAACCTCTTCAAAATCCACGGCAGCCTCCACGGTATGCACCGAGTCATTATAAATAGCCTTCCAATTATACTCAGGCGTTGTAAACTCCTCAGGGTCAATGCCCAGTGTCTCTATTCTTCTAAGCACCTGCAGGTCACTCATCAGCGTATCTGCGTCCTCACTGCTCATTCTGACAAGCTTCGGAAGTGAAAATCTCTTAAGAATACTAAAGCTGTCCTCTTCTTTAAGTGCAACATCCTCAGAAACAATATAAAGGGAGTTCTGACCGCTTCTGGCATACTCTGTTGTATTGTCAAAAGAAAGGTATTCCCTGTCTGTATCAGGACTGTAATTGTCATCCGTTACGTCAGTTTCCACGCCCGAAGGTTCCTCTGAAACGGGTTCCTGCAAAGCTTCCTGGGCATTACCACCGGTAAAAGCACCCACATATATCATAATCGACAGTGCAGCATACAGCAAAGCGACAACCGCTATTTTAGCACTCTTTTTATTCATAAAATCCTCCAAAATTTACTTAAGGTCCAAATATCCGTTCCAGAACTCAAGCGTTCTAAGCTGCATACCTTCAGTTCTGTATGCCTGCTGGGCTCCTTTAAGCCTGAACAAAACCACCATACAAAGTCCTAGTGACTTAAATACGCATGCAAACGCCCTGCCCGTACTCTTTTCACAGACAAATGCCTTTTTACTGGTTATGTCATAGTACATTACCTTCTTCTTGCGGTAGGAAAGCGCAGGTCTTGCCTTTGCCATCGGAACAACGGTTGTTCCCTTTGCAGGCAGAAGCAGCCCGTTCAGTGAAAGAAGTCTTTTTATCTTCTTATGTTTATTATCAACATACCTTACATTTTCATCATAAACAGCATAGTTGAAGCCCACATCAAGCTTGCTAAGCTCCTCCCCCCTATAGCCGGATGCCATAACATCCTTGTGAAGTGCCTCGCCGTCCTGCTGCATAAGCCACTTTGGTCCCTTCAGGAAATCCTTAATGCCCCTTAGATAAAGGTCGACATTCTTATATCTGTAATAGGATACCTCCCTAAAGCACTCACCCAATATCGCCTTGCAAAGGTGCCTTGCACCATACCACCGGCAGTGGAAGGAATTATCTATAAGCTGGTTTCTCATAATATAATACTCAAGGAAGGATGAATATTTATTTTCAAACGGCTCGTGCCATACGCAGATGCCGTTCATGAGAATGATATTCTTCATATTACGAAGTCCGTATTCAAGGTCATCACCCCTGATGAAGATTGGCAGCGGAAGATTGTCCCTGCTCACAACACTCATTGGGAAACAGCAATACCACCATGCGTTAAATTCCGTGTATTCCTCTACCTCATTAAAAAGGCATGCCTCCACGCCCGAGAGGTCAAGATTACTCTTTAACGAATTAAGCCAGCCTCCGTTCCAGGTTGCACCGGACTCAACCTGCATCGTCTGCTTGTCAATCCTTAACATAGCACCTCCTATGAAGGTGTCAGCATACTCCTCCTTAAGCAACGTAAGCAGATTATAGGTTTTAACCAATGCCTCCGGCTCAATGACAATATCATCATCCATAAGCAGTGCGTGAGTAACCTTCAGCTCATCATTATTGTTCATAATTTCAATGAGGTCACGGGTAAAGCCGCCCGCACCGCCGACATTTTTATTAGGATTGATATGAATCTTATCCGTTGAAAGCTTCTTTATATCAAGGGTCTTGCCGTTATCCGAAATAAATACCTCCATATGTCCGTTAAGAGGTGAAGCACCGTTTTCAAGAATCGCATTATTGAGAATACGCATATTCTTCTCGATAAATGCCTCTCTCTTAAAGGTACAGATACAGATGCCAAGCTTTACATTTCTGATTTTCTCAGATGCAATATCGCTTACATAGGCTCCGCCATAGAATTTGCTGTCATCTTCCAGTGCCTCCAGCTCAAAGGTATACATACCCTTCTTATCACCATTGGTATAAGGAAATTCAAAGGCTGTCCTTTCAGACGCATCCACCACCCTCTGGTCGATTACCTTTCTTATGATGTCATTGTTGATTTTTTCCTTGCTCACAAGAGTAACGCGAAACTTACCTGAAAGCTCGATTTTAAGTGAAACCGCATTAAGCACCGTGTATTTCATCCATTTTTCAACAGAAAAACCGTTAAAATAAGTATCAAACCAAGCCTTCGCATTCTTATCAAATGTGAGGAGCTTTGAATCCATATCAAACTGCACATGTTTTTCATTTTCACCATAGGCATTAAAGCCTGACTCAAGCAGTGTGCATAAATTCCAGTGCCATCCTTCATCCTTCAGATAATCCGTCTTTCTCGTGGTTCTGAAATAAAGTTCATTTTCTGCACATCTTCCGACTTCCGGAAACAAAATCTTCTGAATTTCCATATCTTTTCTCCTGATTATTCTCACTATATTACAACCGCTACCTGCCGCCGTTTATATAGGCGTCACAGACCTCACCTGTGCTTCCTGTCATTTGTGTCTTTCCATGTTCAATCCAGATTGCGTGGTCGCACATGGTTCTTACTTCATCTATATTATGCGAAACAAAAAGAAGCGTTGTTCCGCCGTTTAACATTTGTTTCATTCTTTCCTTGCACTTCTCCTGAAATTTCAAATCACCGACTGCAAGGATTTCATCAACAATCAGAATATCCGGACGCACCATCGTCGCTATTGCAAAGCCTATTCTTGCCTGCATACCTGACGAATAATTCTTAAGCGGCACATCAAGAAAATCCCTAAGTTCTGCAAAATCCACGATTTCGTCAAAATGCTCCTCCATAAATTTCTTGGTATGTCCAAGCAGTGTACCGTTTAGGAAAATATTTTCCCGTGCCGTAAGATTCATGTCAAAGCCCGCACCCAGTTCAATAAGCGGTGCTATCGTGCCGTTTACCTTCACAGTTCCCTTATACGGCTCAAGGATTCCGCTTATAAGCTTAAGCATTGTCGATTTTCCGGCGCCGTTGGTTCCGATAAGCGCCCAGGCTTCGCCGGGTCTTATCTGCAGATTTATATCCTCAAGTGCCAGAAACTCCTGAAACATAAGCTGTCTTTTAACCAGCTTTACAAAATATTCTTTTAGATTATCAACCTTCTCCGTAGCCATATTGAAACGCACGGTTACGTTGTTTAGCTCTATGATATAGTTTTCCATTGTTACCTCAATTAAATATATAAAATGAATTTTCCTTCTGTTTTCTTAAACAGGAGCCTGCCTATAAAAAGTGCAACAAATGCAGCCGCCCATCCTGCAATCACAAGCTTAAGTGCCGGAGCCTGCTGATATAGGGCAAGGTCCCTGAACTGGTGAATATAGATATGCATTGGGTTAAGATGCGTAACCAGCCATCTTACCCAGTCAGGAAGCATTGTTATAGGATAGAAAATCGGTGTGAGATACATCCACGCTGTAAGCACTACGTTATAAATATATCTGATGTCCCTGAAAAATACCGATGCCGCGGCAAGGAAAAAACCCACGCCCAGACAAAATATATAGAGCTGCAGCGCCACCCACGGCAGCAGGAGCAGATACAGCGAAAACTTACAGCCTGTAACAAGCATTACAATAAACATTGCTCCAAGCGAGAAAACAAAATCCACAAGCCCGCTGGTCACCTTCGCCAGAGTAAAAATATACTTTGGAACATATACCTTCTTTATCAGTGAACCATTATCAAGTATCGAGTAGATTGACTGTGTTGTGGTATTGTTCATATAATTAAAGAGTGTCTGTCCGATAATCAGATATACCGGATAATTAGGTATGTCCCATCTGAACATATTGGAAAATACAATGACCATTACAAACATAATTGCAAGCGGGTTTAGAATACTCCACAGATATCCGAGAAAGCTGCGTCTGTATTTTAACTTGATATCCTTCGCAACGAGCTGCTCTATAAGGTCCTTATACTGAATAATTTCTTTTATCATTTTATATCTCCGTATTATTTTCTTCTTAATATGCCCATTACGCTGTGTTCCATATCTTCGTACATTTTATTAGGCACATGCAGATAATTCAACAGCAAAAATATCTTTATCTTCTTATGTACTGCATTATATACAAATTCTGACGTATTTTCAAGCTTTTCACTCATATGTGCGGCAAGTCCTCTTCCACCCTTTTTGTCAGGGTTCTTAATTAATGCTATCTGGTAAAAGCTTGTAATTGCCATAGTTGTCTTTTTAAGCCAGTATTTCTTTGCATCTTCGCCTATAACTAAGGCTTCCTTTTCATATTCAAGCATTTTAAGTATTACCTTCTCAAGATGCCCTATTCTCTTTATCTGATTAGCCTCCGATACACTCTGGGTTACATCTCCCACGCGGTATACATAGAGCATTATCTGCGAAAATCTGATTTTCACGGCTCTGCACATAGGTATGGCAGCATATTCCTGGTCCTCATAAAATACCTGTTCTGCCAGCTCATACTGCTGTGCCCTGTAAAATGACGTATTATAACAGATTCCATGAAAGGTCATTCCCCACTGCAGGGCTTTCCAATTACACATAACCTGCCCAAGCGTACAATCCTCGCCTGCGTCGGATGAATGTGCAGTAAATTCCTTAAGTCTGCCCGTCTTAATGTCATAGGTATAATAATCTGAAATGACCGCATCAGCATCACATTTTTCGAGATAATGCATAAACAACGAAAGTCCCTGTGTCAGAACCCAGTCATCGGCATCTATCACCTTAAAGAATTTTCCAACCGCTTTCTTCACTCCTGCATTTATAGCGGAGCCGTGTCCTGCGTTCTGCTTATCGATAATCTCAAACACATCACTGTATTTGTCCGCATACTCCGCGGCTATTTCGTGGGTTGCATCCTTTGAACCGTCATTGACCACGATTACCTGAAGCTTTTTTAAATTTTCCTCATCTATAATAAAGGAAGCAAGGCACTTATGCAAAAATTTTTCTGCATTATATGCCGGAACAATAATAGTCAATAATTTATCCAAGTTTTTTCTCCTAATACTAGTATCTGTCACGCTTTACAACCCTGTAAACCAATGCACCCGCCGGCAGCAGCAGATATCCGGTTTTTCGAAGCATTGTTATGCTTTTCCTGTCGGCTGCATTATAAATCGCAGGATAGTTCTTTTTTAACTCCTTATCCCAGCTCTTAAGCTCACTGAAAATACCCTTCTTAAGACCAAGGCTTATATATATCTGGAATTGATTTTCCACCATCTGTGCAATGCACAGCTCCATATAATGCTTTGAATTATCCGACAGGAAAACTGCTTTATCGTAATACTCCAGCATATGATTAAGCACGTTCATATGCTGTCCCCGTCTTTGCTGCATCCCACGGATATTCATGCTCTGACCGTTACGGCCCAGTCTGTACATATAGAGCACGCCCTTATAAAAATACACCGAATCTGCATACGGTATGGGATATGAAATATATTCCGCATCGACATAGAAGCTGTGCTCATCAATTTTAATATTGTTATCCCTTAAAATATCCGTCTTAATCGTAAGCGAATGCAGCTTTATTACCTGAAGCACTTCACCCTTTGATATGCTGTATGTATTACCGTATTGGGTAATATCGGCAGTACACCACTTTTTCTCTATAATACGCTTTGTCGCATCATCAATGCACAGATAATCTGTCGCCACAATATCCGTATCTATTGACTTAAGGCGCGCTACAAATTCAGCAAGCTCCTCCGACGCCACCCAGTCATCAGCATCAACAACCTTAAAATATCTGCCTGCTGCGTATTTTAAGCCATAATTAATTCCCGAGCCATGACCGGCATTTTCCTTGTTATACAAAAAAAACGTGTCGGGGTATTTCTGACAGTATTCCATGGCAATATTTTGTGAACCGTCACTTGAGCCATCGTTGACCACAAGTATCTCTATATCCTCAAGAACTGACGGGACAACGAAGGAATCCAGACACTCCCGCAGATATTTTTCCATATTGTAGGTTGGTATTACTACACTAAGAACCTTGCTGCTCATTTTCTAAGCACCCTCTCATAAAACATTTTACGAAGCTTTGTAGGTATAAGCGCCACAAATATGTGACCGCCTGCCGTTATGATATAATCAGTGATGTTGCTGTACCCTGATTTGAACATATATGTCCTGAACCTTATGACAAGACCCGCATATTTTATGCCTCCGCGCCTTGAATACATCTGCTCGCCCGCCCTCATATATACGAGGGGCTCCTGAATGTTATACCCTCTGCATCCGTTTTTTAACATTCTTATCCACAAATAGTAATCCTCAAACAAATCAAAGCGTTGATAATTTCCCGCATCAATCACACTTTTTCTGCGGTACATCACTGCAGGGTGGTTAAAGGGGTTCCTCCTTCGGGAAAACTTTTGTATCTGCTCGTTGCTTTCCGGAAGACTTCTGCTAGAAATAATATTATCCGGACTTTTAGCAAACTCACATACCGCTGCGCTGACAATATCCGCATCATTTTCCTGCATTGCGGCAAGCTGTCTTTGCATACGGTCCGGACAGCTTATATCATCACTGTCCATTCTTGCTATTATGTCATTATGACATTCCATAATACCTCTTCTAAGCGCCATTCCAAGACCGACATTCTCACTAAGACGGATTATATTAAACAACCCGGCATCCCTGCTGCAATATTCTTCTATAACCTCATCCAGCTCCTTTGTAAGAGGTCCGTCACACACAATAACAAACTCATCCGGCCTTACTGTCTGGTTAAGTACGCTTTCAATGCTTTCCCTGAAATAAGAGGGATTTTCTTTTATATAAACTGACATAAGCACCGAATATTTCTGATTCATTACCATTCTACCTTCTTAACTGTATCTACTCTGTTATCCACAGTGAGCTTATTCTCATCAAAGCCCTGTGTGTTGTCCTTCTGAAACAGCACCTTAAAGGTGGCGAGAATTATCTTTATATCCAGGAAAACGGAGTAATTCTGTATATAGGTCAAATCCATTTTAAGCTTATCATACGGAGTGGTATTGTATCTTCCGTATACCTGCGCATACCCCGTAAGTCCGGCTTTTACCTTAAGTCTGAAACCAAACTCGGGAATCTTCTCGGAATACATATCCGCAATTTCCTGTCTTTCAGGTCTTGGTCCGACAAATGACATATCCCCCTTAAAAACATTAATTATCTGCGGAAGCTCATCAAAATGTATTCTCCTCAACAGCCTTCCAACCGGTGTGACACGGTCATCATTCTTTTTGGCAACCATAACGCCATCCTTTTCGGAGTCCATCTTCATGCTTCTGAATTTTATCATATTGAATTTTCTGCCGTTTATTGTAAGACGCTCCTGAAAATAAAATACAGGTCCGCCGTCATAAGCCTTAATAAGCACTGAAACAATCAGCATAAACGGAAGAGTAACAATAAGCATAAGTGCTGAGATTACTATATCCATTACCCTTTTTACAAACAGCTGGTCGGCTGAAAGCCCATTATTCCTAGAGAGCAGAAGCGGTGAGTCAAATAGATATATACTTTCCGAGCCCATAACTATTATATCCGAAAGCTTAGGTGTGGTATAGGTTCTGATTGAATTATCGAAACAGTATTTTAAGATGTCGTTGCGAATTTCGGCACGTATGTCGCAAAGCACAACTGCCTCATATTCATTTATCTTATTGATAACTGCCCCTCTTCCTTCCTTTATGTTAATAACCTCCAAAATGTGGTACTTATCAGGACGTGAATTAATCTTATCCACAATCACCTGCGGTGAACGCTCATCATAAACCACAAGCATCTTTCTCGGCGGAAATATTCTTGTAAATATACGCCTGCACAGGTAAACCCACGGAAACATAACTGCAATTTCAGCCGCCGTAAGAATAAAGAGGGGGCCTGCATCTATATAATCTCGGAGTATCGCACAGGCTTCAAAAAATGTAACAAAATTCGTACAGACAATAGCCAGCACCTGTGAAAGACATATATCCGATATCCTCAGATAGCTTATCTTATATCCTCCGTAGGTTTTGGTAAAGAAGTACATAATAAGTATATAAATACCGACAATCGCAAAATAACCACGCTTTGCAAATACCACATAACCATCACTGTCAACACGGTAATTGGTATACCACGTATATGCAAACATAGCAATCTGAGAAGCTATCAACACAATACAGGCTATATAATTTATTATTTTCTTGTATGAATCTCTTGTGTTCATCTGTTTATCTCCGAAAATGTGGTTTTTTCCTTTTTTATTTTTCTTACCTTGCCGTATATTATAAATGTGTCTTTAAACACTCTGACAATATCCTTTACCTTAATTCGTGAAAAGCCGTTTTCCCTTGTAAACTTAAGTGTAATCGGCATTTCAACTATCCTTGCGCCATAGGCGTTAGCCAGTGCAAGTATCTCTATATCATATGCAAAGCCCTGCGTTTCGACCTCTTTAATGACTTTTTTAAGTATCGGTGCTTCAAAAAGCTTAATTCCTGTCTGCGTATCGCGCACATTGAGGCGGAACAGTATTTTAAGCATAACATAATAGCACCAGCTCATTGCCTTTCTTGTAAGAGGATAATCCAGCTTGGACTTTGGATGAAGCTTGGAGCCAATGACTATATTGGCCCTGCTGTTCTCTATTCTTTCCAAAAAATCCTTCAAATGCATTGGTGAAAGGTCAAGATCGGCATCCAGAAACGCTATATACTCACCGACAGCAAGCAGCGTTCCGGTCTTAATCGCCCTGCCCTTTCCTGCATTTTCATCATATGAAACCAAAGTTATCCGATTGTTGCCGATTTGGGCTCTTTCTATTTCTTTTTTTGTATTGTCGCTGCTTCCGTCATTTACGCATATAATCTCATAGGAGTCGCAGAAGGTTTGAAGCACTGTGTCCGTCTTTAACAGATTCTGATATATGCACTTTTCCTCGTTGTATGCCGGAACCACCACCGACAGCTTAATACCTGAATTTTCCATTTGAATTGTTCTTACTTTCCTACTTCCACATACCTGCTGTGTATGTAATAAATTTTGCCGATGGATACACATACCTGATACCTTCCGGGTTTTATCCGGGACTTAAGTATAACCGTCTCAAAACCCGTAAGTGCCAGACCTTTCCTGCTGCCGTCAGCTCTTACTATATCATTTCTGTACATAAGCTGTGCATCTGCGAAATAATAACCATTCTCATTATTCTTAAGTATGACCTTTATCTTATTATGGTTGTTATTTTTTTTATTATTCCTGTACGCCCATCCGCCGATTCTTACGGTATCTGCACAGTCTGCAATATTCTCTATACCCGAGCTCAGGCTTCCCATATCCGGTGCGGACAATACATAGCCGCTGATATCCTTTTTGTGCCTGATATTTGCCGGCAGTATTGCCTTGCTCATATCAAACGAGAAATCTCCCTTGTCCGGTGTGAGATTAGGATTGTAGCAAGGGTCATAGCCTCCTGCAAATTCAGGATGCTTTTCATAGAGCCTTTTCATATCACTCTTGCGCCTGTTTTCCTTTTCCTGTGACTGTTCATCAAGCCCCCTGCTGACTGACTCGTGGTGCACAAGTGCCACATCATTTCTAAGCACATTGTAATAACCCTGTTCAACCAATTTAAAGCAGAGTGCCACATCATTATAGGCAACAGGTAAATCCTCGTCAAAGCCGTTTACCTGATTGAATTTGGCAGCGCTCACCATAAGACACGCACCGGTTACCACAGTAAAATTATAATCCAGAAGATTTCTTCCATAGTAATAATTCAAATTATCCTCACTGCCGTATAGACAATGCCCCGGTCCTATTGACAGATTTAAAACTCCGGCATGCTGAAGCCTTATTGTGTCCGGATAATAGAGCTTGCAGCCTACCGCACCGGTATATGATACCTGTGCCTGTCCCAGCAGATTTGAAAGCCACTGTGATACTTTTCCTGCCAATGCCGGATTTTTCTTAACACTGTCACTAACCTCAATGTCATCATTAAGGAACAGCAGATACTCTCCTCGTGCATTTTGGGCTCCGATATTGCACATCCTTGAAAAATTAAACTGCATTGGCTCATATATATATGAAATATTTGCGTGTTCTGCGGCATAGCTTTCTATTTTTACCCTGTTAGCGTCATTGCTTCCGTTATCCACAACAATTATTTCGTAATTTTGGTATTCCGTCTTTTCACTTATACTGTCAAGACACCTAAAAAGCACTTTTGTATTGTCCTTTGACGGAATAATAATGGAAACTAAAGGGTCATCCTTGGGAATATAGCGTACTCTATACTGACCGATATCGGGTATGAGCTCAAGCTCTCCCAAAAGTCCTCGTCTCTCAAGCGCCTCCTTCTTGGCTTTTACGGTTGCCTCCATAATATACGGCTTTGCAGTCAGGTTATTGGCAGTGGATTCCTTCCTCATTCTCCAATGATACAAAATCTTAGGCACATGACCTATCCTGTCGGTAACCTCCATAACCCTGAGCACCAGGTCATAATCCTGCGAGCCTTCAAAGCCTGTTCTTAAGAAGCCTACCCTCTCCAAAATACTTTTTCTGTATACACTTAAGTGACATGTATACATATAGGACATAAAAGTTTCAGGCGACCAGTCCGGCTTAAAGAACGGATCCCTCCTTATCCTTGTGTCCTCACTTATCTTATCCTCATCCGTGTAGATAAAATCATAGGATTTATCCTCATTTAATTTCTTTGCGATTTCATACAGCGCATTGGGTGCATACAAATCATCGCAATCGCACAATGCCACAAATTCGCCTCTTGCCGCCTCAATCCCGTCATTTGTCGCCCTTGAAATATGTCCGTTCTGAGAACGGTAAATCACTGATACAGGTACCTTTCCCTTTCCCGTCACATTGGGATCATACTCTGCCAGCACGCTTCTTACGGAATCCATCGTAGAGGCATCATCTACCAGAATCACCTCAAAATTACGATATGTCTGATTAAGGATTGAATCAATGCACTCCCGAAGCATCCTGCTATCCACGTTA
The DNA here is from genome assembly GCA_964403785.1 of uncultured Alistipes sp. GTDB lineage: Bacteria > Bacillota > Clostridia > Lachnospirales > Lachnospiraceae > MGBC120314. The sequence goes on along the minus strand of CAYOHM010000013.1, from coordinate 5,486 downwards.
TATACCGGCACCACCACCGAAATAAGCGGATTGTACTCCAGCTTTTGTGTGTAAAGGAGATTGCGCTCATTTCCTGCAATCCATCTGCTGTAAATATGCTTTGACATATAACGCACCTTCAGCTTATAAAAAACAATATCAAGTCCTTCATTTTTGAGAACCCTGAATGCCTTTCTAATCAGAATTGCAGACATATACTAACCTTCCTCCTATACATTTTCCTTATGCTTAAATTTATTAATAAGATTATGCAGTGAGGCCTGCGGATTGGCAAGTCTTCTCTGCCACCTGTCAATGAACTCACTCTTTCTGTGCATTTTAATATTGCAGCGTACCAGGTCCCTCCTGTGAGGTCCCAAATTATCGTTGAGTACGTTTAAATCATCCATAACCGATAGAAACCACGGTTCGCCATACTGCATATTTTTGCCGATATTGGTTACTTTTTTACAGTAATTTGCAGTATAAATATATCTTCTGTCTTTTCCGTGAACATACTGCTGATAATTATCATCCATTGCTGCAAAAATACCGGACAGCTTTTCATCAATGCCAAATTCCTTCAGGAAATCCCCGCGCTCTATATATCTTTGAAGGTATGGACGGTTTTCACCGTAATAACCGGAAAGTGTCCTGTATTTCAAATAATCCACCGGTATCGGAAATGTAAATACCCATTCGTAATCCAGACATACAAGCTCCCCGCTGTCAGTTTGGACGAAATTGCTAAATATACAGTCAATATTGGAAGCCGAATAGCTTTCCAGTCCCGATAACTGCTCATACCCTGGATTGTCTTTAATCTTTCCGAACATCTGCTCAAAGTCCTGTGTTATCTCAAAAGCCTTTGTCAAGGTAAGCGGATAAATTCTGTCAAGGGCGTTTCTTACCGCCGTAAGTATCTCCTGCCTGTTGGTATGGTACTTTACAAGGCTTTTATTTATGATTTTCTCAAGGCTCTGCCCGCAGACATATTCAAACCTTGCGGTGCCATGCGTTATTTCTACGGGAAGCACCCTTGCAAAACTTCTGCCGCTGTCGATATACTGTTTATTTAAAAGCTCATAATTGTTTTTTAAATTACAGATATGCCGCGCAGCTTCATTTCTTAAGGCTTTCTTCTCAACATATTTTGTGCCGTCACTTCCGCCTTTGATTATTGTAGAAATCTGAAACTCCGGACATCTTTGCCGGTTGTACTTGGCATACAGAACCTTATCCCCTGCAAAATTCGCCTTCCCGACACTGCTTATCATAATAAAGGAATTGGCAAATTCCCCAAACATCCCATCCTCGCAGATTGAATCGTACGCAAGCCTCTCATCAAAAAGCTCATATCTGCCCCTGTCATAGGAGCAGCAGGCATCCCTTATACTGCCAAAGCCCGGTTCAAGCTCTGACGAGAACACCTGTGAGGGCAGCTTATAATCAGGCATGGGGTAATAGACCTGAGTGTCGGCAAAGCCGGCGGCACTGAGCATATTTAAGAGCGTTCCCTTAGAAAACGTGCGGACCCTGTCCACCGCCGCATAATTTTCTATACCGTCAAATAATCTTCCGCTGTGGTCCTCACCTGCGCCGGAAAAATACTTAAGACCATATTTATTTTCGATGGCTATAATGAGCCTGCCATCAGGTTTTAAGAAGCTCTTTGCCCTGTTTAGCATATCCATAAACGGATTGTCGCTGTTTATATAATATATTGAATATTCCAAAACACCTATCAGGGTCACATAATCGAATTTTTCCTCAAGCTCTATATCCTCGAAATTTCCAAGCATTATCTTTAGATTGTTATGCTCTTCATTTCTTGTTGCATTTATCATTGACCTTTTCTTTGAGAGGTCAATCGCCACCACATGGTCGACCTTTCTGCAAAAAAGACCGGTAAGCGCACCGCAGCCCGAGCCTATTTCAAGAAGCGACGCATCCTTTTTAAAATCATACCAGTCAAGTACATTTTCCCTGATATTTGACAGGTGGTAAAGATGCGGCCACGAGCTGCCTGTAAGTAGTTCATTCTCAATGTCCTTCGGTGCCCCGACACATTTTAAAAGTTCATCCTCAACATCACCGTCGCTGTATAAATCTTTTCCGCTGTAATAAGTTAAGTCTAGCTTATCTTCTATCATCTGAAACCTCATCCATATGCTTCTATAGTTACCTTGGAATCCATATCAAAGCTGCCCACCGTATCCTGTTCGGACACTATTGTGAGATTGGCTGCGTCATACATACGGTCATACACCGTAAACTCACCGTTTTCGTAGCCTGTGCAGCCGAAGGAAATCAGGTATTCACCGCCCTGAAGCAGCGCTCTTTGTGTAAATGTGATTACATAGGTTTCTCCCTTTCTGGCAAGCGCAAGCTCCTGTCTTTCAAACATTGTATTGGTTCCCGTAACCTCAGCACCTCTTACGTTCTTAACCGTATATGCAAATATCGGATATTCAACATCCTCATTAAAGGTGACCTTCATCCGTATCTTAAATAACGTTTTTTTGAGTATCATCGATGTAAGCTGTTCATTGTCATCAAAGAAACCGAAATCAACAATTCTTACCTTGCCGTTTCCATAAAGCACGTTCTCATTGTTTATGGAAATCTGTGACATCCAGCTGCCTTTTTCTGCATTTATCGCAGGCTTTTCATTCTGTGCCTCTTTTTTCTCGTCATATTGGTTTACAAGAATCTTCTTGTAAATATCCACCATTTCCTTCGGATTGCCCTCTTTTACCACCTGACCGGACCTTAGCACAACAACCCTGTCGCAATATTTGACCACACTGCTCATATCGTGAGTAACCAAAAGCACCGTGGTACCATTTTTCTTTATCTCATCCATCTTCTTAAAGCACTTTGACTGGAAATAAATATCACCGACGCTGAGTGCCTCATCCACAATCAGGATATCAGGTTCAACATTTATCGCCATTGCAAAGGCAAGACGCGCAAACATACCGCTTGAATAGGATTTGACGGGCTGATTGATATAATCACCTATTCCTGCAAACTCTACAATATGCGCCACCTTCTCGTCCATCTGCTCCTTGGTATATCCCATCAGCGTGCCGTTAAAATATATATTTTCAATGCCGGTGTATTCATAATTAAATCCGGCGCCAAGCTCAAGCAGCGCGGACACCTTGCCATTTACCTCAATCATTCCGTCACTGGGTGTAAGCACCCCTGTGATAAGCTTAAGCAGAGTTGACTTTCCCGCGCCGTTTGTCCCTATAAGCCCTACCGTTTCACCCCTTTTAACGTCAAAGCTGACATCCTTAAGGGCATAATGCTCCGTGTAGGTCTTTTTACGAGAAAGATGAAGGGCATCCTTTATTCTGTCCATTCTTGAAGCGTATAATTTGTATACTTTTGAAATGTGGTTTACACTAATTGCATTTTCACTCATAACTCATTTCCCGCCATATAAAGGTCTTATGTTTGTGCAGATTTTGTTTTGAGGTGATATATCACGAAGTGATATGTCAATTTGCACAAGAATTGCGATAAGTAAGCTAGCTTACTTATCGCAATTATCGTGCAAATTTGCATAAAGCTTTGCTTTATGCCACCTCAAAATAAAATCTGCACAAACATAAGTATGCATAACTTTTTTATTTCATATTACATCCGCAAAATGTGGTTTTAATCTGCTGAAAATACTTGTTCCGAGGATAAACAGCAATACTGTTACTACCCAGAAATATATTGTCATTTCCGGTCTTTCCCAGAACCATATGTTATTTATCATTGCGTCCCTGTATCCCTGTACTATATAGTACATAGGATTTAAACGTATTATCATTCCTATTACCGGATGGTTGGTGAGCATCTGGGCATCCTGCCACATTATCGGTGTTATCCAGATAAATACCTGTAAAAATATATTTACCACCTGCGTCAAATCCTTGAAAAACACCACTATTGCGCTTGTTACATACACGCAGGAGGCTGCCAGTATCCATGCCGAAATCATATAATATACAAGCTGCAGCATATATACACTTGGATAATATCCCATACAGGCATATATTATTATCATCAGCAATATAAAGAAAAGATGGATAATCGTCGCCGTCACAATCTTTACAACCGGCAGTACGCTTATATTGAACACTATTTTTTTTACTAAATATGAATACTCTATTAGAACATTAGTTCCGCTGCTTATTATTTCAGAAAACAAAAACCACGGAACCAGCCCGGCAATCAGCCACAGGACGAAGGGATATCCGTTTACCTCACCGCCCTGGCCTCTTAAGCCAATCGTAAAGACAAACCAGTATACACATATGGTTACTATGGGACTTACAAATGCCCAGAGTATGCCAAAATAGGAACCCGCAAATTTTTTCTTAAAGTCATTCTTTGCAAGTTCCTTTATCAGCCCTGCATTGAGAGCAATATCCCGCACCATACGCACAGCAGCAATATTTTTTTCTTTCGGTTTGGCACAAATAATCATCTATTATTCCCTGCATCTCCTGAATTTACTTTCTAAAATCCTTAATTCCCGGCCATTTACGGTCCTTTTCCGAAAGTGTAAGTTCCATATCCTTTGGAATCGGCCATTCTATTCCTATCTGAGGATCACTCCAAAGCAGTCCTCCCTCGTCATTCGGATGATAAAAGTCCGTGCACTTATAGCAGAATTCCGCTGTATCAGATAATACAACAAAGCCGTGGGCAAAATTTTTCGGTATAAAAAACTGCTTTTTATTCTCCTGTGAAAGAAGTACGCCGAACCATTTGCCATATGTCTTTGAGCCTTCCCTTAAGTCCACTGCCACATCAAATACTTCTCCGCTTACCACACGCACCAGCTTGTCCTGAGGATAATTTATCTGAAAATGCAGTCCTCTCAGAACACCCTTTTTAGACATGGACTGGTTATCCTGTACGAATTTCTCCGTTATGCCCGCCTCTGCAAAGTCATTGTAATTGTAGGTTTCCATAAAATAGCCGCGCTCATCTCCGAACACCTGCGGCTCAATTACCTTTAGACCCTCTATATCACATGTTGTTACTTTAATCTTACCCATCTTATTACCTCTCCGTTCCCGCCGCAGACTTATAGATTATCTGTTGGCGTACATATTATCATAGTACTTCTGGTAATCTCCGCTTGTTGCATTCTTCATCCAGTCCTCATGTTCAAAGTACCATTTTATTGTCTTTTTGATGCCTTCTTTAAACATAGTTTCAGGATACCAGCCGAGATCCGCTTTTATCTTATCCGGCGCTATCGCATACCTTCTGTCATGTCCCTTGCGGTCCGTCACATAGGTTATAAGCTTACTGCTTACATTTGCCTTCCTCGGGTCATCATCCGGCAGCACTTCCTTAAGTGTTTCAAGAATTATTGTAAGTATCTCTATATTCTGTTTTTCGTTATGTCCGCCTATATTATATTTTTCAAAGAGCTTTCCCTGCTCCTGAACCATATCGATTGCTTTTGCATGGTCCTCAACATACAGCCAGTC
>CAYOHM010000012.1:0-34418 GCA_964403785.1 uncultured Alistipes sp. | reverse complement strand
AGAAAAATTTTAAAAACTAATTAGCACTCACCTCTTGACAGTGCTAACAAACAGTGTTATATTTCAACTAAAGTAAAGAAAAATGAGGAGGAATGGCTATGAATTTAACTAAGTTTACACAGAAATCTATTGAAGCTACACAGAAATGTGAAAAACTTGCTTATGAATACGGTAACCAGCAGGTTGATCAGGAACATTTGCTATACAGCCTTCTCACAATAGATGAAAGTTTAATTGCGGGGCTTGTGGAGAAAATGGAAATTAATCCTCAGCTTTTTATAGACAGGGTGGAACAGCTCATTGAAAAGCTTCCAAAGGTATCCGGCGGAGAACTTTATCTTACGCAGGACCTCAATAAAGTGCTTGTGAATGCTGAGGATGAAGCTAAGAGAATGGGTGATGAGTATGTTTCGGTGGAACATCTCGTTTTGTCCTTGCTTGCATCGCCTAACAGAGCACTAAAGGAGCTCTTTAGGGAAATGGGCTTCACAAAGGAGAAATTCCTAAAAGCGTTATCTACGGTGAGGGGCAATCAGAAGGTGACAAGCGATAATCCAGAAGCAACCTATGATACATTGTCAAAATATGGTACTGATCTTGTTGAGAGGGCGCGTGACCAGAAACTGGACCCGGTTATCGGACGTGATGCAGAAATTCGAAATGTTATCAGGATTCTTTCGAGAAAGACCAAGAATAATCCTGTGCTCATCGGCGAGCCCGGTGTTGGTAAGACAGCAGTAGTTGAAGGACTTGCACAGAGGATTGTAAGAGGCGATGTACCGGAGGGTCTGAAGAATAAAAAGGTATTTTCGCTTGATATGGGCGCATTGGTTGCCGGTGCAAAATACAGGGGTGAATTTGAAGAAAGACTGAAGGCTGTTTTGGAAGAGGTAAAGAAGAGCGAGGGTCAGATTATACTTTTTATCGATGAGATTCACACAATTGTAGGAGCAGGTAAGGGTGACGGCGCAATGGATGCCGGAAATATGTTAAAGCCAATGCTCGCAAGGGGTGAGCTCCATTGTATAGGTGCGACTACGCTGGACGAGCATCGAAAATATATCGAAAAGGACCCGGCACTTGAAAGGCGTTTTCAGCCTGTTATGGTTGATGAGCCGACGGTTGAGGATACTATTTCGATTCTCCGTGGACTTAAGGAAAGGTATGAGGTATTTCATGGAGTAAAGATTACGGATGGAGCGCTGGTTAGTGCGGCCACACTGTCACACAGATATATTTCGGACAGATTCCTTCCTGATAAGGCGATTGACCTTGTGGATGAGGCATGTGCATTGATAAAGACAGAGCTTGATTCAATGCCGACAGAGCTTGATGAGAAGCAGAGGAAAATTATGCAGCTTGAGATTGAGGAGGCTGCCCTTAAGAAAGAAACCGATAGCTTGAGTCAGGAAAGACTTACTGACCTGCAGCAGGAATTATCGGGATTAAGGGAAGAATTCAGCTTGCAGAAGGCACAGTGGGATAATGAAAAGGCTTCTGTTGATAAGGTAAGCAAGCTTCGTGAGTCGATAGAAGAAATCAACCGACAGATTCAGATAGCACAGCAAAATTATGACCTGAATAAGGCGGCTGAGCTTCAGTACGGTAAACTTCCGGAGTTGAAGAAGGAGCTTGAAAACGAAGAAAAGAAGGTTAAGGACAAAGAACTCTCTTTAGTGCATGAAAGCGTAACGGAAGAAGAGATAGCAAGAATTATTTCACGCTGGACAGGCATCCCTGTTGCAAAGCTTAATGAGTCAGAGCGTATGAAAACACTGAACCTTGAAGAAATGCTCCATAAGAGGGTTATTGGTCAGAATGAGGGCGTGACAAGAGTTTCAGAGGCGATTATCCGTTCAAAAGCAGGAATCAAGGACCCGAGTAAGCCGATTGGCTCATTCCTTTTCCTTGGACCTACAGGCGTTGGTAAAACAGAGCTGGCAAAGGCTCTTGCAGAAAATCTTTTTGATGACGAGAGTAATATCGTAAGACTTGATATGAGTGAATATATGGAAAAATATTCTGTGTCAAGGCTTATAGGAGCGCCTCCGGGATATGTAGGATATGATGAGGGCGGTCAGCTTACCGAGGCTGTCAGGAGAAAACCGTATTCGGTAGTGCTCTTTGATGAGATTGAAAAGGCTCATCCGGACGTTTTCAACGTACTTCTGCAGGTACTTGATGACGGCAGGATTACGGATTCACAGGGACGAACGGTTGATTTTAAGAATACCATCATTATTATGACCTCCAATATCGGTTCGACATATCTTCTTGAGGGAATTGACGAGAACGGTGAAATCAAAGAAGATGCAAGGAATCTCGCAATGGAGGATTTAAGAAATCATTTCAGACCGGAATTCCTTAACCGTCTGGACGAAATAATTATGTTTAAGCCTCTTAATAAGAATAATATAGGCGATATCATAAGGCTTCTTCTGGCGGATATTAATAAAAGACTTGCGGATAAGGAGCTTTCAATCGAAATTACGCCTCAGGCTGAACAGTATATTGTTGATAACGGCTTCGACCCTGTATATGGTGCAAGACCGCTGAAAAGATATATGCAAAAGTATGTTGAAACGCTCGCTGCCAAGCTAATCCTGTCAGGTGAGATACACCAGCAGGATACCATTCTCGTAACATTGGAAAACGGTGAGCTCGCGGCAAAACGAAAGTAATTATACAAATTTATTTAACTGGCTGTCATATTCATAATTTATGGCAGCCAGTTTGCTTTTTATATCGGCAGCATTTACATTAAAGGCCGCAGCTAAATCCTCCAGAGAAGCGTAATTATCACGCAGCTGTGTATTTATGAAGCTTAATAAAATTATGGGGTCATTTGGAATGTTCATCTGTCCCTCCTGTTAAATATAATGTCTTAGTTGCACGATTGCTCAGAATACATATTAATACTTAGCGTATCTTTGTCAATGGGTAACATTGCCATTTTTGTTAAAATATATTATAATAGGGATGGCTGTGTGGTACATTTTACGCACGAAGGAGATATTATGGCAGGAAAGCGTAGGATAAATATTTTTGCAATCATAGGTTTTGCAATGATACTTATCGGATTGTTATATGTGATTACCGGTACGATTATGAATTTGCATTACAACTGGACCTTCAGGCTTATATTTGTTGCATGGGTTATGCTGTATATGCTGCTGAACGATATTGTTGAGCCGATTGCGGTTGAACGCTTTAAGAGAAAGAATCGCCGGCAGGTCAGGGCATATTGGATATATGCCGCTTTGGATATTATCGGTGTGGCAGGTCTTTTATGGTTTGCCGTTATGGCGGGTATGGTTAAGGACCCGACACATTATGCCGGTATAGCCATATTTGCCGTATGCTTCGTCCCACGCGGAGTCTTTTATAAGAAGTTTAATTCCAGAAAGACGGCGAGGGAGAGAATGGAGGAGCAGGCCAATGAGGAAGAGGATATAGAGCTTATGCTTTAGACTTTTGCGGATATAAATGATATTACTGCATATATTTGTATTAATCATTTTGATTGAGAGAATATATGCAGATTTTTTATTTTGGGAAATTAAGTAAAAAAAGCCTAAGGATTATGGGAGTTACTGTATGTATGGTATTTCTGGCGGCAATATTTATTGCAGAGGCTGATGCAGAAAACACCGCAGAAATAAAGGATAGTTCACAAGCCTCGGCATTTGCGGCATATGAGAAGTCGGTAGCACTTACCTTTGATGACGGACCGGGCTATAAAACAACTATGGCCCTGCTTGACGGATTGAAGGAGAGGGATGTTCGGGCAACTTTTTTCGTACTTGGCAGTAATATTGAAAAGAGAAATGAGGTTATTACCAGAATGTATGAGGAAGGACATACAATAGGAAACCACACATACAGCCATATCCAGCTTGATATGGTCAACTTAGACTGCGCGATAAAAGAAATAACTGACACGAATCAGATAATTTATGATTTAACCGGTGAATACCCGAAGTTTTTCAGACCGCCCTACGGAACGTGGAGCACAGAGCTTGAGGATGCGATAGCAATGACACCGGTTCTTTGGACGCTTGATACTAATGACTGGAGCTGTAAAAATGTAAGCACCATTGTTGAATATGTGGTAAAAAATGTCGAGGACGGGGATGTTGTGCTGATGCACGATATATATGATACATCAGTCGCCGCAGCCCTGGAAATAGTGGACCGCCTCAAGCTAAAGGGATATATGTTTGTAACTGTTGATGAATTGCTTTTGGAATGATAAAATAAAAGCTAAGGTGTGCGAACTCTTAGTGCAAACGTACCGCATTATCGCACCTATATGCCTGCACCCCCACGCCTTAGTTTCGCAACCACCTATTGCAATTTTCGAATACGGAGAGATGTACCATGGATTTATTTGAATATGCCCGTGAAAATAATCTTAAAAAAGAAAAGCCGCTTGCGTCAAGACTTCGTCCGGACACACTTGATGAGATAGTCGGACAAAAGCATATACTTGGAAAGGATAAGCTGCTTTACCGCGCAATTAAAGCCGATAAACTCGGCTCGATTATTTTTTACGGACCGCCGGGAGTTGGCAAAACAACAATTGCTATGGTTATTGCTAAAACCACTAGTGCCTGTTTTGAGTCAATAAACGCAACGGCTGCAGGTAAGAAGGATATGGAGGAGGTTGTCGGCAAAGCCCGTGATAATATGGGTATGTACGGCAAGAGGACAATTCTTTTTATCGATGAAATTCACAGATTTAATAAAAGCCAGCAGGATTTTCTGCTTCCGTTTGTGGAGGACGGGACTATCGTGCTAATCGGAGCAACAACGGAGAATCCGTATTTTGAGGTGAATGGGGCGCTTATATCAAGGTCCAGAATCTTTGAGCTCAAGTCCCTTGATAAAGAAGACATTAAGGAACTTATACACAGGGCTGTATATGATGTAAATAAGGGAATGGGAAGCTATAACGCGGATATTGATGAGGATGCACAGGATTTTCTAGCAGATGTTGCAAACGGTGATGCCAGAAGTGCCTTAAATGCCGTCGAGCTGGGTGTGCTTACAACAAGTCCCTCAAAAGACGGAAAAATCCATATCACGCTTGAGGTTGCACAGGAATGTATTCAGAAACGTGTTGTAAAGTATGATAAGGACGGGGATAACCATTATGATACGATTTCTGCATTTATAAAAAGTATGAGAGGCTCCGACCCGGACGCGGCAATTTACTATCTTGCAAGAATGCTTTATGCCGGAGAGGATATTAAATTTATAGCTAGAAGAATTATGATTTGTGCAAGTGAGGATGTCGGAATGGCAGACCCAAATGCACTTGTGGTGGCAGTGAATGCTTCACTTGCAATAGAGAGGATTGGTATGCCGGAGGCGCAAATTATTCTTGCAGAGGCAGTTAATTATGTAGCCTGTGCACCAAAGAGCAATGCGTCATACCTCTCAATCGGAGGTGCTATGGAGTATGTGAAAACCCATAAAACTGCTCCCATTCCCGCGCATTTGCGCGATGCACACTACAACGGGGCAGCAAAGCTGGGGCATGGAGAAGGATATTTATATGCGCACGATTATCCGAACCACTATGTTAAGCAGCAGTACCTGCCGGATGAATTGGTAGGACATAGGTTCTATGAGCCGGAAGAAATCGGATATGAGAAAAAAGTTAATGATTATTTTAAGCAAATTAAAGAATAAAACTTGAGCGCACATAGTGATTCGTGTTAAAATATAACTTATTAGACAACTGTTTGAAAATACGCATTAAGGTGAAACATTAAATGAAGGACACAATTAACAGACTTGCAAGGGGCTCATTTGATTACGAACCTCCTGTTATAGAAATTTCAGAAGCTAATATTGACGAGAAGGTAGGTATCAATAGTATCTATTGCGGCAAGCTGCGCATTAAATCCGTTTTCGGACAGCAGGTAAAGGGTATTGTTTCATCATCAAATCATGCAGTGGTTATGGAAAAATCCACATTTGTCGGCGTTGACAATGAGGTTACATACAGGGTTGATACAAGAGGTATCGGCAAGGGTGAGAAGATAGAGGGCAGATTTAATGTTGTCAGCAGCGGCGGTGAAGCCAGTGTGACATTTTCCTTCAGGATTGTAGACAATTCGGTTGAATCCTCTCTGGGCTCGCTTAAGAATCTTTTTCATTTCACTAATCTTGTTCAGACAGAGCCTGACGAGGCATATAAGCTGTTCGTGTCCGAACAGTTTGAAAATATATTCCTTAAGGATGACCTTGAACTTCGCAACAGATATGAGCTTTTGCTTTATGGTGACAAGCCAAGGTATCTTGGACCTAAAACAGATGTAAAGCAGTGCGTTGAAGAGTTCCTTGTCAGCATCCGCAAAAAGAGCAGGGTGCATATAGAGGTTTCCGATAATAAAAAAGAATACCATGATATTGCAAATTCCATGGTGGATTCCTTCGTAATCACCAAGAATACCTGGGGTGCAGTCTCAATCAAGGTCACAAGCGACAATCCGTGTGTTGTTCCTGATGTTGAATATATTGACGAGGAACGCTTTGCCGGAAATAGATATGAGCTTAGGTATTTTATTGATAAGGACAAGCTCCATGCAGGAAGGAACTATGCAAGGATTACCCTTGAATCCTTATTCCAGACGCTTAGTGTGGATATGGTGCTTAATCTGGAGGACGGCTTCAATGACAAGGTCACAGAGAAAATAGAAATCCAGAAGAACATAGTCTTTCTTATGGAGTCATATATAAGTTTTCGAACCAAGAAAATAAATATGTCACAGTGGACAAAGCAGTCGCTTACGGCAATCGAGAAGATTCGCTCATTTGACTCCGAGGACAGGTTTTATAAGCTGCTTCATGCACAGCTCCTTATTGCGGTTCGCAAAAGGGAGGATGCAAAGTGGCTTCTTGAGAATGTGAGGGAGTATGTAATCGGCAGAGAGAGCAGCGAAGCGGTGCTCTACGCGTATTATTTGTATGTTAATTCACTTCACAGCCAGAATACCACATATTCGGTTGATGCCCTAAAGAGTGTCAGACATTTATATGAGGACGGAAATGATGACTGGAGAATTTTATGGATAATGTTCTATCTTGACGAGGAGTACAAGAAGAACAAGAGCCTTAAGCTGGTCCGCATTAAGGAGCAGTTTTATAAGGGGTGCGTGAGCCCTGTTATGTATCTTGAGGCAGCACAGATATTTGCTGAACAGCCAATGCTGCTGAGGGTATTTGATGAGTTTGAAGTGCAGACGGTTATGTTTGCATGCAGGACGGGTATACTGTCCGAAAAATTATTAAATCATATTATTGAGATTGCAGAGAACAGAAAGACCTTTTCCAAGACCTACTGGAAAATGATGATTATGCTTTATGACAAGAAAAAGGACAATAAGCTTCTCTCTGTGATTTATAAGCTTATGATGAAGAGCGACACCATGCCTAAGGATTGCTTTAAGTGGATAAAGGCAGCGGTTGATGCAGATTTAAGGATTACGAATCTTTATGAGAATTATCTGAAGTACTGCGACAGGACAAGCATGAAGCCTCTGCCAAAGCTCCTGCTCTTTTATTTCAGATATAACAGCAGCCTTGATTATAATCTCAAGGCATATCTTTATGCAAATGTTTATCATAACAGATATGATGACCCGCAGACATTTGATGAGTACAGGTATCAAATCGAGAAGTTTGTAATCAGCCAGGTTAGTCAGGGGCATATAAGCACCCATCTTGCAATGCTTTATAAGGATATGCTTGAGCCGTCAATGATTAATGCGGACACAAGCAAAATGATTACAAATATTTTATTTGGTTACAGAATACAGTGTGACAATCCGGATGTTTCGGTTGTTTATGTTAAACACAAAGAAAACGAGGAAATACAGGTTAAGCCCCTTGTAAACGGAGAGGCATATATAAATATATACACCCAGGGCGCGGGAATAGTTCTTGGGGACAGACGTGGACACAGATATACCGGTGAGGGACTCTTTACCTGTGAAAAGCTGTTTGACGGCGATAAATATATCCCGATTATTTTTAAATATTTAAAGGATGACCTGTGGGTGTCGCTTTATTTGTGTGAAAACGGCAGAAAGTACGGCTATAATGACAGTGATATGGCGGTTTGTTACAGAAATCTTGTCGGCGACACGAGGGTTGCACAACAATACAGAAATGGTTTCCTTTCCAAAATCATTGACTATTATTATACTGACTATGACGGTGAAGATTTTGAAAATGATTATATATATCCGGATGTAGACCAAATTGACGAGGACGGCAGAATAAAGGTAACCGAAACATATATCATAAACGGTATGTATGATAAGGCTATGGATATTATCAGAAAGAGAGGCGCCATTGGAGTCAATCCTAAAAGACTTTTAAGAATGTGTGCAAGCCTTATTGACCAGGTTGACGGCGAGAGGGACGAGGAGGTGCTTGCCATCTGCGATACTGTGTTTAAACAGCATAAGTATGATGAGGCGGTACTTTCATACCTTGTAAAATATTATGAATGTTCCACAAAAGAAATGGTGGAATTATGGAAAGCTGCAAGGAATTTTGACATTAAAACGAATGACCTTGAAGAAAGGCTCCTCTATCAGATGATGTTTACAAGGACATATAATCCGGCGTTTTCCAAGATTTTTGAAAATTACTACAATCATGGTGCAAGGGAAAGGCTTGTGGAGGCGTATCTTTCATACAATTCATATCTTTTCTTTGTTAAGAATACGGTTGTAGACACGGATATGTTCAGAATTATCGAGCACAGGCTTATTGAAAATGTTGATACGATTGATGTATGTAAGCTGGCACTTTTAAAATTTTACTCGGATGATATTGAAACGATTGAACTTACCGAGGGGCAGATAAAGCTTGCAGGAAAAGTTATGGACGAGATGATTGATAAAAAAATCATATTTGAGTTTTATAAGAAGTTTGCCCGTGTGATGAATGTCCCGCACAGCGTAATGGACAGAACAATGGTAGAGTACAGGACCAATCCAAACCAGAAGGTTATGATTCATTATATTATGGCGGATGATTCAGGTAATGGAGAATATATGGTAGAGAACATGGAAAATGTTTTTGAAGGTATATTTGTTAAGAGTATAGTGCTGTTCTATGGTGACAATATGCAATACTATGTCACGGAGCACAAGGACGGCGCTGAAGAACTTACGGAAAGCGGCAATATCTGCAACCAGACAATGAGCGAGGAATTTTCGCAGGGCAGATATGATATGATTAACGATATGCTGGCATGTGTCGAGCTTCAGGATGTTCAGACATTGAAGAAAATGATGAACAGATATATTATTGCACAGAAAATGGCTGATGAGCTGTTCAAACCGTTATAAGGGAGGCATATGGTATGGCAGATGAAAAGAAAATGATAATAGGTATCGATCTCAGCAAAAAATACATCCAGGCCTGCTATATGCTTAATGATATGACCGAACCGGAATCGGTGATTTTGGGATTTGCATCAAAGTCATACCAGATACCCTCGGACGGCTATAAGAAAAAGGGCGAAAATAAATGGACCTTCGGCGATTCGGGAAAGCAGTATTATGATGATGGAGATTATATTAAGGTCGATGACATTATTGACAAAGTAATCAAATCGGAGCCGATTGAACTGGACGAAGAGAAGTATATGCCGATGGATATTCTGGAGTGCCTTTTGCGATTTGTACTTAAGGAATGTGTCAGGGCAACGGATACCGAGAAGGTCAGCAAGCTTGCTGTCTGCGTTGACAGATTCCAAAAAAAATATCTGGATATGCTTAAGACGGTGCTTAAGCGCATGGATTTTAAGGAGGAGGACATTCTTCTTCTTAGCCGGACGGACTGTTTTGTGTATTATACGCTGAATGCACCGGAGGAGCTTTACAAGCGCGGTGTTTCGATGTTTGATTTTGACGGCAGCAGGGTTGTTTATTCATATATGAATTATGCAAATCTTGAAAATAAGACGGTTGTTATGGTCGATTCAAAGAGGGACAGGGTTAATTCGAGAGAGCCCGCAGCAGTTGATTCAGAGCTCGCAAAGCTTGCGGCGGGATATATGGATATGTGTGCTCCGGCCTCTGTTTATCTGACGGGTGAGGGCTTTGAAAAGTATGACCAGTTGGATGGATTTTTAAAGACCGCAGTCGGAAGAAGACGAGCGTTTATCGGACCGAATCTATATGCAAAGGGTGCAGCGATAGGCGCCTTTGAGGTGTTTTACGGCGGCAATTACAAAAACAGGATAATGGCAACGGATGACAGAATCCTTGCAGATTTTGACATAGATATTCTTGAGAGGGAGCAGGAGAAGGTTTACAGGGCGGTAAGAGTTGGCACTAATTGGTACGGCGCCTCCAAAAAACTAAGATTTCTGGTGTCCGGTAATGCCAGTCTTGACATACACATTAAACCAATCGAGAAAAAGCCGGACCAGGATATATCTTTTTCTTTGGAGGACTTTCCGAAGCGTCCGGACAGGATGACCAAGCTTATTGTCGAAATAGAATTTTCAAGTGCCTCTGAATGTAGGATTGCGGTCAGGGATGCGGGTTTTGGAGATTTTTATAAATCATCTGATAAAGTGATTTGCAAAGATATACATTTATAAGGAGAGAGCCTATGGATGGATTGATTCTGTGCCGCGGCGAGGAAGCGGCAAAACCATATTATATGAGCAGTCTGGGGCTTTTTGTATATTCGCTGGAGGAGCTGTGTTACGCAATTTACAACAATATTTACTTACTGGGAAATGATTTCGTAGATGATGACCTTATAGACTTCATTAAGAATGATACCGGTGATGTATGGCTTGCCAATGAGCTTAAAGCTTTAAAGGCAAGGGATGCGGGGCTTCGCGAGCTTGTAATCACAATCCTTCTTGATGTTGATTACTACACTAAAAACGAGGTGGATGACCTCAGGAGTCTGATTGATAATCTGGCTGCGCTCGGTGTGGAAGAAAGGCTTAAGAGAAGGGCTGATAATTTCCTTGCAAACCATAAGTATGAGAGCGCGATAAAGCATTATGCAGCTATACTTAATGAAAATAACCATACTATGAAGGACGATTTTTACGGTAATGTGCTTCATAATATTGCGGTCTGTTACAGCAAGCTGTTTCTTTTTGAACAGGCTGCGGAGTGCTTTAAATCAGCATATGGTCTTAACCAGAGTGAAGAAACGCTCAAGGAATATTATATGGCGGCACAGCTTGCAGGTGTTAAGGTGGACGAGGAATACCTGAATGAGCAGCTTATGAATGACTGTATTGCAGGTATGGACGAGCTTTCACAGAAAATAATGGATAGTGAAGAATATTTGGAGGTTGCCCAGATTGCAAAGCTGCGTTCAGACGGCAATTATACCGAATATAACCAGAGAATGAACAGGATATTCAACAAATGGAAGGCAGATTATATTTCAGTTTCTGTGTAATGAAAGAGTAAATATGGGTATTTTTGATATTTTTAAACGTAAAAACAGAATAGAACAGGATTATGAAGCTGACGAAACGGAGATTAATCTTGAAAATGTCGATTTTTCAAAGCTGACAGCGGATGAAAGAAACCGGTATGTGGAGGAACAGTGTGAGAATATCGTAAGCTGCAATAACAATGTTGACGCAGCCAAGAGAGAGTATAAAATCGTAAGTGCATATTTTGCGGATATACAGCTAATTGAGGAACAGCCGGAAAATGTGCGTGATAAGATTACTTATACTGCCAAAAACATCATGGAGCTTGGCGTGGACCGCAAGATGCTGTTTTCCGGTGAAAAAATGATTTCAGGCACCCGATACCAGCAGATTTCCAAAGAGGAGGACACAATCGTTGATGCGATAAAGAATCTCAAGAACAACGAGATTTATCTTCAGCTTGTCAAAAAGGATATGAGTGCTCTTGCCGGTGAAAAGGCAGCCCTCAGGATGGATAAAAAAGAGCTTTTGACAAAACAGGCTGTTATAAAAAACATTACGATTGTTTCTCTGGTCTGTTTCGCTATAATATTTGCGGTATTTTTTGTAGCTGCCCAGCTCTCAGAATATAATTATACTACATATTTCTACTGGGTATTGCTAGCAGCGGCGATATTTGCCGTTGGTGATATTTTGCTTTACCGTAAAATAGTATATAATATTCTTCTGACTGACAGGAAGATGAACCGCGCAATAGTGCTTCATAATAAAGTTAAGATAAAGTACATTAACAGCAATAATTTAGTTGAGTATCAGTACGCAAAGTACGGCGTCAGAAATGCCTATGAATTATCGGACTTATATCAGAGATACCTTGATACCAAGACTGCAAGAGAAAAGTACAGACGGGCAACCTTGGAGCTCAGTGATGCCGAGGAGGAGCTTTCGGAGCTTTTGGCAGGACTGGGTCTTTATGATTATAAAATATGGCTGGGACAGGTCAGAGCGCTTGCAGAGCCAAAGGAAATGGTCGAGGTAAGGCATGATTACAGTGTCAGACGACAGGCGCTGAGGAAGGTTATCGAAGAAAATTCTGCGAGGGCTGAGGAGGCAAAAAAGCAGCTCAGGCAGATTATTGCAGATTATCCGGAATATTCCGCACAGATTCTTCAGATAGTCGAAAAATATGATGATTAAATAATTACGCATATAAATAAAAGGAGATATAAAAATGAGCAAGGAACTCGAAAAAACGTATAACCCCGCTGAAATAGAACCAAGACTCTATTCAAAGTGGGAGAAGAATAAGTATTTTCATGCAGAGGTAAATCGTGATAAAAAACCGTTTACGATTGTTATGCCGCCGCCGAATATCACGGGCAAATTACATATGGGGCATGCACTTGATAATACATTACAGGATACGATTATCCGTTTTAAAAGAATGCAGGGCTATGAAGCACTTTGGGTACCGGGCACTGACCATGCAAGTATTGCAACGGAGGTTAAGGTTATTGATGCTCTCAAGAAAGAGGGTATTGATAAGGCTGACCTCGGACGTGAGGGCTTTCTAAAAAAAGCATGGGAATGGAGGCAGGAGTACGGAACCACGATTACAAAGCAGCTCCGTAAGCTTGGCTCATCATGTGACTGGGACAGGGAACGCTTTACAATGGATGAGGGATGTTCAGATGCAGTCCTTGAGGTTTTCTGCAAGCTCTATAAGAAGGGCTGGATTTATAAGGGTTCAAGAATCGTCAACTGGTGCCCTGTTTGTCAGACATCTATTTCAGATGCTGAGGTGGAGCATGAGGAACAGGCAGGACATTTTTGGCATATTAATTACCCGATTGCGGGAGAAGAGAATAAGTTTGTGGAGATTGCAACAACGCGTCCGGAAACACTTCTGGGCGATACAGCCGTTGCCGTAAATCCTGATGATGACAGATATAAGGATATAATAGGAAAGCATTTGCAGCTTCCTCTTACGGACAGGATTATTCCTGTAATAGCAGATGCATATGTGGATAAGGATTTTGGTACGGGCTGCGTTAAGATTACGCCTGCGCATGACCCTAATGACTTCGCGGTAGGACAGCGTCATAATCTCGAAGAAATAAATATTTTAAATGATGACGGAACAATTAATGAAAATGGCGGAAAATACGCAGGAATGGACCGCTATGAGGCACGTAAGGCTATTGTTGCAGAACTTGATGCACTCGGACTTTTGGTAAAGGTTGAGGAGCACGTCCACAATGTTGGTACTCATGACCGCTGTCATACGACGGTTGAACCGATGATAAAGAAACAGTGGTTTGTAAAGATGGACGAAATGATTAAACCGGCGGTTGAAGCTGTGAAAAACGGTGACATCCAGCTTATGCCGGAGCGCATGGATAAGTCGTATTTTAACTGGACGGATAATATACGCGACTGGTGTATATCAAGGCAGTTATGGTGGGGACACAGAATCCCTGCTTATTATTGTGACGATTGTAAGGAAACGGTTGTTTCAAAGACTGCTCCGACAAAGTGCCCTAAATGCGGCTGTACGCATTTTACGCAGGATGAGGATACATTGGATACATGGTTTTCGTCGGCATTATGGCCTTTCTCAACACTTGGCTGGCCTGATAAAACACAGGAGCTTGATTACTTCTATCCGACCGACGTACTTGTAACGGGTTATGACATTATCTTCTTCTGGGTAATCAGAATGATTTTCTCAGGTTACGAACAGATGGGAGAAAAGCCATTCGGCAAGGTTTTGTTCCACGGACTTGTGCGTGATTCACAGGGCCGCAAGATGAGCAAGTCGCTAGGAAATGGTATTGACCCGCTTGAAGTCATTGAAAAGTACGGTGCGGATGCACTTAGATTTACACTTATCACAGGTAATGCTCCGGGCAACGATATGCGTTTTTACTGGGAGAGGGTTGAGGCAAGCCGTAACTTTGCTAACAAAGTATGGAATGCATCAAGATTTATCATGATGAATGATATGGATGTTAAGGATTTTGACCTCGCGCAGCTGACCGACGCTGATAAGTGGATTTTATCAAAGATGAACAATATAGTTGCAGAAGTTACAGAGAATATGGAAAAATACGAGCTTGGAATTGCGGTATCCAAACTTAATGACTTCATCTGGGAGGAGTTCTGCGACTGGTACATTGAGATGGTTAAACCAAGACTTTGGAACGAGGAGGATTTGACAAGAAAAGCAGCCGTTTGGACCTTGAAAAAGGTGCTTATTACTTCATTAAAGCTCCTTCATCCGTATATGCCGTTTATAACCGAAGAAATTTTCTGCAACATACAGGATGAGGAAGAAACTATTATGAAGTCCGCATGGCCTGTATTTACCGATGAATATAATTTCAGCTCCCAGGAGGACAGCATTGAAGAGATAAAGGAAACTGTCAGGGCGATAAGAAATGTCAGAGCAGGAATGAATGTACCTCCAAGCAAAAAGGCAAAGGTTTATGTTGTTTCTGAAAACGAAGCTGTCAGAAAGGTATTTGAAAAGGGTAAGGTTTTCTTTGCAACACTGGCATATGCAAGTGAAGTAATCATACAGCCTGACAGGACGGGAATAAGTGATGATGCGGTTTCAGCCGTTGTTGCAAAGGCTGTTGTATATATGCCGTTTGCGGAGCTTGTAGATATCGAAAAAGAAATAGAAAGATTAAAGGGTGAAGAAAAGCGTCTTGAAGGTGAACTTGCCAGATCACGCAATATGCTTGGCAATGAAAAATTTGTAAGTAAGGCACCGCAGGCAAAAATTGACGAAGAAAAAGAAAAACTTGCTAAATATGAGCAGATGATGTCTCAGGTTAAGGAAAGACTTGCACAGTTAACAAAATAGCGTATGGAGGTGTAGCTTATGATATTGACGTTTTTGGGGGCGGATCATGAGGTTACGGGAAGCTGCCACTATTTAAACGCATGCGGCAGACATATTCTTATTGACTGCGGTATGGAGCAGGGAAATGATGTATATGAAAATCAGGAGCTTCCGGTTAATGCTTCGGATGTGGATTATATACTGCTTACACATGCACACATTGACCATTCCGGACTGATTCCTCTTATGTATGTGAATGGCTTCAGGGGAAAGGTGTATACAACCAAGGCGACAACGGACCTTTGCCAGATAATGCTTAGGGACAGTGCACATATTCAGATGTTTGAAGCTGAGTGGAGAAACCGTAAGGCGAAAAGATCCGGTGTTAAGGAATTTGTTCCTCTGTATACTCTTGAAGCAGTTGAAAATGTTATGAAAAATTTTGTGCCCTGCGATTATGACGAGGCAATTGAGCTGGATGACGGACTGAGCATCAGATTTACGGATGTCGGACATCTTCTCGGCTCGGCGAGTATTGAAGTGTGGATAAATGAGGACGGTGTGCAGCGTAAAATAGTATTTTCGGGTGACATCGGAAATATAAATAAACCGCTTATAAAAGACCCTACTTATCTTACAGAGGCTGATTATGTTGTAATGGAATCTACTTACGGAAACCGCAATCACAATACTGCCGGTGATGCGGTAAGGGAGCTTGCAGACATAATCAGAAGCACTCTTATGAAGGGAGGCAATCTTGTGATTCCTTCCTTTGCAGTTGGAAGGACGCAGGAGCTTCTGTACTATATCCGCAGGATAAAGGCTGAACAGCTAATACCTGAGCTGCCGGATTTTAAGGTATATGTGGATAGTCCTCTGGCAGTTGAGGCAACCAATGTTTTCAGCAAAAACGTAGAGGCTTGTTTTGATGATGAAGCAATGGCACTTATAGAGCAGGGAATTAACCCGATAAGCTTTAAGGGCTTAGAGCTTGCCATAACAAGTGCTGAATCCAAGAATATCAATTTTATGGATGAGCCGAAGGTGATTATTTCAGCATCGGGTATGTGCGAAGCCGGACGAATAAGGCATCACTTAAAACATAATTTATGGAGGCCGGATTCTACGATTCTTTTTGTGGGATACCAGGCAAACGGAACAGTCGGCAGGGCAATTCTGGAAGGAGCTAAAACAATAAAGCTTTTTGGCGAGGAAATAGAGATTCACGCAAGAATTGCCAAAATGGAAGGAATAAGCGGACACGCGGATAAAGAAGGACTTCTTAACTGGATAAATGAGTTTACGCCAAAGCCTTCCAAGGTATTTGTTGTTCATGGTGAGGATTCGGTTTGTGATGAATTTACCGACTGCCTTAATAATGAATACGGACTTTGTGCAGTCGCACCGTACACCGGTGCCACGTATGACCTGTCTGACGGCAGGTGTATTGACGCAGGCAACAGTACCAAGAAGAGCAGAAGGTCTTCAACAAGAAGGGCAAATGATGTATTTGAAAGACTGATGGCAGCAGGAAAAAGGCTTCTTACGGTTATTAGCCACAATGAGGGCGGAGCCAATAAGGACCTTGCAAAATTCACGGATCAGATTAATTCGCTTTGTGATAAATGGGACAGATAAAAAGGAGTATTAATTATGAAAAAAATGCTTTTTGTATATAACCCTAATTCCGGTAAAGCCTTAATCAATGAAAAGCTTTCACAGATATTGCAGATTCTTTCAGCAGGGGATTATGAGCTGACGGTCTATCCCACAAAAGCGCAAAGAGATGGATACAGTAAAATAGTTTCCAGTGATGGCATATATGATGTTATCGTGTGCAGCGGAGGGGACGGCACACTTAATGAAACCGTGTCCGCCGTTATGGAGCACAGGAATGAGAAGCCCTTCATTGGATATATTCCAAGCGGAACAACAAATGATTTTGCAAAGACGCTGGGAATATCAAGTGATATGGTAAAGGCAGCGCAGGATATTGTAGACGGCGAAGCAAGAGCATGTGACGTTGGCAGGTTTAACGGAAGATACTACAACTATGTGGCTACATTTGGCGCATTTACTGGTGTGTCATATGCTACACCTCAGCAGAAAAAGAATATTCTGGGGTATCAGGCGTATGTTATCGAAGCATTAAAAAGTCTGCCTACAATAAGACCGATTCATATGGTTGTAGAAACTAATGAAGAAGTGACGGAGGCGGATTTCCTGTTCGGTATGATTACAAATACAATGTCCGTCGGCGGCATAAGAAATATAGCCGGAAGAAATGTAAAGCTTGATGATGGTCTGTTTGAATGTACATTTATAAAAAAATTTGAGGCAATTTCGGATTTTAATATTTTTCTCAGTGAGATTCTCAATAAGGAGGATGCCAATGAGAATTTATTCCATGTAAAGACCAATCATATCAAAATACATTCGGATGTCAGTACACCATGGGTTCTCGACGGGGAATTTGGCGGCGACCAGAAGGATGTCGAGATAGAAATTATAAATAACGCCGTAAACATTATAGTACCCAGACAGCAATAGTCTAAAATTTTTTTAATTATGCTGTTGACGAATTAAATATAGTAAAGTATAATGTGTTCATAACATAAAAAACAAAAGCAAAAACTATAAAAAGTTTTTTAAAATAAGTAAAATTTATACAAACTTAATAAAATTAATCAAAACTGGGACAATGGGGTCGCGACGGGAGTCGTGACCTCTTTTTTGCGTTTGTTTGTTAAGTAAAACTTAATTTATATTAAGAAATTAAAGAAGAGGAAGGATTGTGAAGTTATGGTAAATGATGCTGTAGGTAAGAGAGCTGTCGGATTGTATGATCCAAGATTTGAACACGATAACTGCGGTATTGGCTCAGTAGTTAACATTAAAGGCATAAAAACTCATGAAACTGTTTCTAATGCACTTAAGATTGTTGAAACACTTGAGCATAGAGCCGGCAAGGACGCGGAAGGTAAGACGGGCGATGGCGTTGGAATTATGCTTCAGATTTCACATAAGTTTTTTTCCAAGGAAACTAAAAAGCTTGGCTTTGATATAGGCGGCGAAAGAGAATATGGTATCGGTATGTTTTTCTTTCCGCAGGATGAACTCAAGAAAAATCAGGCAAAAAAGATGTTTGAAATCGTAGTTGAAAAGGAAGGACTTGAGTTTATCGGCTGGAGAGAGGTTCCGACTGCACCACAGGTTCTTGGCAAGAAAGCGATTGACTGTATGCCGTGTATTATGCAGGGCTTTGTAAAGAAGCCTTCGGATGTGGAGAAGGGACTGGATTTTGACCGTAAATTATATATCGCAAGAAGGGTATTTGAACAGAGTAATGATAACACCTATGTAGTTTCTCTGTCCAGCCGTACCATTGTATATAAAGGTATGTTTCTGGTAGGACAGCTTCGCCAGTTTTTCACCGATCTTCAGAGTGAGGATTATGAATCTGCGATTGCAACCGTTCACTCAAGATTCTCAACTAATACAAATCCAAGCTGGGAACGTGCACATCCTAACAGATTTATTGTTCACAATGGTGAGATAAATACAATCACAGGCAACGCGGACAAGATGTTGGGACGTGAGGAAACCATTAATTCAAAGCTGCTGGGCGACCAGATGCATAAGCTTCTTCCGGTTATCGACAGGTCGGGCTCTGATTCGGCAATGCTGGATAATACTCTGGAATTTTTGGTAATGAACGGTATGCCTCTTCCGCTGGCAGTAATGATAATGATTCCAGAGCCTTGGAGTAATGATAAGGCAATGAATCCTGCCAAGAGGGATTTCTATCAGTACTATGCAACAATGATGGAGCCATGGGACGGACCTGCTTCAATTATTTTCAGTGACGGAGATGTGGTAGGCGCGGTACTTGACCGTAACGGACTAAGACCATCAAGATATTATATTACGGATGATGATTATCTGATTCTTTCATCGGAGGTCGGTGCACTGGAATTAGACAATACAAAGATAATCAAAAAAGACAGGCTTCGCCCGGGCAAGATGCTTCTTGTAGATACGATAAAGGGTGAGCTTATAGATGACGAACAGTTAAAGCTGGAATATGCCTCATCACAGCCGTATGGAGAATGGCTTGACGGCAATCTTATCGAATTAAGGAGCCTTAAGATTCCTAACCTGAAGGCACAGGAGTACACCAAGCCGGAGAGGGCAAAGCTGCAGAAAGCATTTGGCTACACCTACGAGGAGTTAAAAACCTCAATTCTTCCTATGGCGCTAAATGGAACGGAAAGCATAGGTGCAATGGGTATTGATACTCCGATTGCAGTCCTCTCAAACAGGCATCAGCCATTGTTTAATTACTTTAAACAGAGATTTGCACAGGTAACAAATCCGCCGATTGACGCAATTCGTGAGGAAATTGTAACCTCAACCAGCGTTTACCTTGGCAAGGATGGTAATGTACTGGAACAGAAGCCGGAAAACTGTAAGATGCTTAAGATAAATAATCCGATTCTTACCAATACCGACCTTATGAAAATAAGGCAAATGAAGGTTGAAGGCTTCAAGGTGGCTGAAATCCCTACAACCTACTACACCAATACATCCCTTGCAAAGGCTATCGAGCATATATATGTGGAAATAGACAGAGCATACAGGGAGGGAACAAATATTATCATACTGTCAGACCGCGGAGTTGATGAGAATCACGTTGCAATACCTTCGCTTCTTGCGGTTGCTGCAGTAAGACAGTACCTCGTAAAAACCAAAAAGAGTACAAGTATTTCCATAATCCTTGAAAGCGGCGAGCCTAGGGAGGTTCATCATTTTGCAACCCTGCTTGGATATGGAGCAAGTGCAATCAATCCATATCTGGCACAGGAGAGTATAAAGGAGCTGATTGACCTTAATATGCTTGATAAAGATTACTATGCTGCGGTTGACGATTACAACAAAGCGGTAATCGGCGGTATTGTAAAGATTGCTTCAAAGATGGGTATATCAACAATACAGTCATATCAGGGTTCTAAGATTTTTGAAGCGATTGGTATTAACTCGGATGTCATTGAAAAATATTTTACGGATACCGTAAGCCGTATAGAGGGCATCAGTCTTAAGGATATACAGGAGGATGTTGAAGCGCTTCACGCAAGAGCCTTTGACCCACTCGGACTTACAACGGATGATACGCTGGATTCGGCAGGAAGCCATAAGTTCAGAAGCGGTAAGGAGGAACACCTCTATAATCCTCAGACAATACACCTGCTCCAGCTTGCTGCTAGAACAGGAAACTATGAAACCTTTAAGGAATATACAAAGCTTATTGATAAAGAAACCGAGGCGCAGAATATCAGAGGTCTTATGGACTTTAAATTTGCACAAAAGCCGGTACCAATCGAACAGGTGGAAAGTGTGGATTCAATCGTAAAGAGATTTAAGACCGGCGCGATGTCCTATGGCTCTATTTCACAGGAGGCTCATGAAACACTTGCAATTGCCATGAATATGCTGCATGGAAAGTCAAACAGCGGTGAGGGCGGTGAAAGCCTTGAAAGACTTGAACCGGGTGAGGATGGACTTAACAGATGCTCTGCAATCAAACAGGTCGCTTCAGGCAGATTCGGTGTAACCAGCAGATATCTTGTCAGCGCCAAGGAAATCCAGATAAAAATGGCACAGGGCGCAAAGCCGGGCGAGGGCGGACATCTTCCGGGTAAAAAGGTATATCCTTGGATTGCCAAGACAAGACTTTCAACACCGGGAGTAAGTCTTATATCACCGCCGCCTCATCACGATATTTACTCAATTGAGGATTTGGCGCAGCTTATTTATGACCTTAAGAACGCAAATACACAGGCACGTATTTCCGTAAAGCTTGTTTCGGAAGCAGGTGTCGGTACGGTTGCTGCCGGTGTTGCAAAGGCAGGCGCACAGGTAATTCTTGTATCAGGCTATGACGGAGGTACAGGTGCAGCTCCGAGAAACTCTATATATAATGCGGGACTTCCTTGGGAGCTTGGCGTTGCCGAGGCACATCAGACACTTATTTTAAACGGCCTTAGAAATAAGGTAATTCTTGAAACAGATGGAAAGCTTATGACCGGACGTGATGTTGCAATTGCTGCAATGCTCGGAGCAGAGGAGTTTGGTTTTGCTACCGCACCGCTTGTAACCTTAGGCTGTGTAATGATGAGGGTTTGTAACCTTGATACCTGTCCGGTAGGTGTTGCAACACAGAACCCTGAGCTGCGTAAGAATTTCGCAGGAAAGCCAGAATATGTTGTTAATTTTATGAGGTTTATCGCACAAGACCTCAGGGAATATATGTCAAAACTCGGCTGCAAGACTGTTGATGAGCTTGTAGGCAGAACGGACCTGCTGACTGCTAAGGAGGGCGTGACAAGCGGACGTGCCGGAAAGGTTGACCTTTCCAACATACTTGCCAATCCTTCATATGAAAAGATGGATTACAGTCATAAGAAGGTTTATGATTTTGAACTGGAAAAGACCAAGGACGAGAAGGTTCTCCTCAAGAAATTAGGTAAGGCACTTGAAAATGGTGAGAAGAAGAAAATAGAATTAGATGTTACTAATACAGACCGTACCTTTGGTACTATATTTGGTGCTGAGATTACAAGAAAATATGCTGAGTCACTTGAAGAGGATACCTTCACGGTAAAGTGCAACGGAGCAGGAGGACAGAGCTTTGGTGCGTTTATTCCAAAAGGACTTACGCTTGAATTAGCCGGTGACAGCAATGACTACTTCGGAAAGGGACTTTCGGGAGGAAAGCTCATTGTTTATCCACCAAAGGGAATCAAGTTTAAGGAGGATGAGAATATCATCATTGGTAATGTGGCTCTCTACGGAGCAACAAGCGGTAAGGCATATATCAATGGTGTTGCGGGCGAGCGCTTCTGTGTGCGTAATTCAGGCGCAACCGCAGTTGTTGAGGGCGTAGGTGATCATGGCTGTGAATATATGACGGGAGGACGTGTAGTCATTCTGGGCAGAACGGGTAAGAATTTTGCAGCCGGTATGAGTGGAGGTATTGCATATGTCCTTGATGAGGACAGAACCCTGTATACAAGACTTAATAAGCAGCTCATTTCAGTCGAGAGCGTAACGGATAAATATGATGTATTTGAATTAAAGGAAATGATAAAAGAGCACGTAGCCTATACAAATTCATCAAAGGGCAAGGAAATTCTGGATAACTTTGGAGAGTATCTTCCTTTGTTTAAGAAGATAATTCCAAAAGATTACAAAAAGATGCTCAACAAGATAGTACAGCTGGAAGAAAAGGGCTTAAGCTCTGAACAGGCACAGATTGAAGCGTTCTACGCCGTAACAAAATAGGAGGAGAAAATCATGGGAAAAGCAACAGGATTTATGGAATATGACAGAGAAGTAAGTCAGGCAGTCAGTCCAAAAAACAGAATAAAGAATTTTAATGAATTTCATGCTCCTCTTTCAGAGGAAAAACAAAGACAGCAGGGCGCAAGGTGCATGGACTGCGGTGTACCTTTCTGTCAGGCGGGAATGACGATTGGACAAATGGCAGCAGGGTGTCCTCTTAATAATCTGATACCTGAGTGGAATGACCTTGTTTATACGGGGAACTGGCAGCAGGCATATAATCGTCTTCATAAAACAAGCAGTTTTCCGGAGTTTACATCAAGAGTCTGCCCTGCACTCTGCGAGGCAGCCTGCACCTGCGGGCTTAATGGAAATCCGGTAAGCACCAAGGAGAATGAGAGAGCTATAATAGAAAAGGCTTATGCAGAGGGCTGGGCAGCTCCTCAGCCGCCAAAGGTAAGAACCGGCAAAAAGGTAGCAGTTATAGGTTCAGGTCCGTCGGGTCTTGCAGCGGCAGACCAGCTTAACAGACGCGGACACAGCGTGACAGTGTATGAGAGAGCTGACAGGGTCGGAGGCCTGCTTATGTATGGCATTCCTAATATGAAGCTTGAAAAACACATCATTGACC
The DNA here is from genome assembly GCA_964403785.1 of uncultured Alistipes sp. Taxonomy (GTDB): domain Bacteria; phylum Bacillota; class Clostridia; order Lachnospirales; family Lachnospiraceae; genus MGBC120314. The sequence goes on along the minus strand of CAYOHM010000012.1, from coordinate 11,153 downwards.
GCAAGATTGATATTATGAAGGCGGAGGGCATTGAATTTGTAACTAATGCAAATGTCGGTGAGAATGTTAAAGCATCCGATATTTTAACGAAATATGACAGCGTTGTGCTTGCGTGCGGCGCTGCAAATCCGAGAGATATAAAGGCACCGGGCAGGGATGCAAAGGGTATTTATTTTGCAGTTGACTTCTTAAAGGCAACAACGAAAAGCCTGCTGGATTCCAATCTGGAGGATGGCAAGTATATATCCGCAAAGGGTAAAAATGTTGTAATAATCGGCGGCGGTGATACGGGTAATGACTGCGTAGGAACATCAATACGCCATGGCTGCAAATCCGTGACACAGCTTGAGATGATGCCGCCGCTTCCGACCGAGCGAGGCGCCAATAATCCATGGCCACAGTGGCCGAGAGTCCTTAAAACTGACTATGGTCAGGAGGAGGCAATCGCGGTATTCGGTCATGACCCTAGACTTTATCAGACAACCGTAAAGGAATTTATCAAGGATAAGGACGGAAATCTCTGCAAGGTTAAATGTATAAAGCTTGAGTCCAAAAAGGATGAGGCAACAGGAAGAATGATTATGGCAGAGGTTGCCGGAAGTGAGTTTGATTTGGATTGTGAGCTGGTTCTTATCGCTGCAGGATTTTTGGGTGCTCAGAAGTATGTAGCTGATGCCTTCGGCGTAGAATTAAATGCCAGAACAAATGTAAATACAAATCCGGGCGGTTATGAAACCAATGTGCCGAATGTTTTTACGGCAGGTGATATGCACAGGGGACAATCCCTTGTGGTATGGGCGGTACGCGAAGGACGTGAAGCTGCAAGGGCAGTTGATGAGAAGCTGATGGGATATACAAATCTCTAATGCGTAAGCTTTATAATTTAAATGTATATTGAAATGCTCTATTTGGGTATGCTATAATGACTGTGACAATCGAATAGTGAGAGATTTATTTATCGAAGAGGAGAGCTTAATATGAAAAAGCATTTATGCGGTTTATTGATTATGGCTCTTTTGGTTATGACTGCACTCAGTGGCTGTGGCGGTACAGAAGAGTCTTCGGAGAATAAATCCACAACTAAAGCAAATGAAACAGAAAGTACTGCACAGGAAACTGTAAGTACTTCAGATGAGCCTGTTTACGGCGGCTCTGTGGTTGTAGGAATACAACAGGATATTGACAGTCTTGACCCTCATAAAGCAACAGCGGCAGGAACTAAGGAAATACTATTTAACATTTTTGAAGGCTTGGTAAAAGCCGACGAAGATGGTAATCTTATGAACGCATTGGCAAGTGATTATACTATTTCAGAGGATGGATTGGTATACACATTTACATTACGAAGCGGCGTGAAGTTCCATAATGGCAATGAGGTTAAGGCAGAAGACGTGAAATACTCGTTGGAGCGAGCTTCAGGATTATTGGACGGCACACCGCTTATTTCAACCTTAAAAACCATCACCAGCGTTGATATTATAGACGAAAAGACGGTCAGTGTAACAGTTGAAAGTGCCAACACAGAACTTATTTACAGTTTTGTGGCTGCAATAATCCCAGAAGGAAGCGGAGAAGCAGAGGACGGTACGCCAATTGGTACAGGACCGTTTTCTTTTGTTTCATACACACCGCAGGAGGGCATTGTGCTTGCGAAGAATAACGATTATTGGCAGGAGGGACTTCCATATCTTGACGAGGTGACCTTTAAGATAGTGAGTAGTTCGGATTCAGCCCTTTTAGAGCTTAAGGGAGGCTCCATTGATATTTATCCTTATCTTACGGATTCACAGGCTGCGGAGCTTAAGGATTCATTTGAAATATTATCGGCTCCGTCGGACGTTGTTCAGGCACTTTTCCTTAATAATCAGGTAGAGCCGCTTGATAATGTGCTGGTAAGACAGGCAATTTGTTATGCACTTGACAAGGACCTTGTAAACGAATTCGTATCAGGTAATAACGGAACACTTATTTCTTCTGCAATGCTCCCGACACTTACTGATTTTTATGTTGACCTCAATGATACTTACGGCACATCGGCTAACATTGAGGAGGCAAAAAAGCTTCTTGCACAGGCGGGGTATCCGGACGGAATAAGTCTGGAGGTGACAGTTCCTTCAAACTATGAATTCCATATGCAGACAGCAGAGGTTGTAGCCGAGCAGTTAAAGGAGGCAGGCATCACACTTACAATCAATCCGGTTGAGTGGGGCACATGGCTTAGTGATGTCTATAATGACAGACAGTATCAGACAACCATCTGCGGTATTACCTGCGATATGACACCGGGTTATCTGCTTACAAGATTCCAGACTGATTCCAAAAAGAATTTTATTAACTTTAGCAGCAAAGACTATGATGAGCTTTATAATAAGGCACAGGCAAGCAGTAATTTGGAAGAAAAGGCAGAATATTATAAGCAGATGCAGAAAATACTTGCAGATGATGCGGCAACTGTATTTATCCAGGTTCCGCCGCTTACGGTTGCAATTAACAAGGAGCTTTCCGGATACAAGTTTTATCCGGTATATGTGCAGGATATGAGCACGGTTCATTATTAAAATGAATTGAAATATTAGTAAATCAAAAGGAGGAGGCAGCGATGAAATTTTTATGTAAAAAATTAATTACTCTCATTATGACATTGTTTATTGTTTCTGTTGCTGCCTTCCTTGCCTTTCAGGTAATTCCTGGTGATGTGGTGACATCAATTCTCGGAACGGAAAGTACACCGGAGAGGGAGGAGGCTTTAAGAGAGCAGCTTGGCCTTGACAAACCGGTAACACAAAGGTATTTTTTATGGATTGGAAATGTTTTAAGGGGTAATCTCGGCGTGAGTTACAGGTACTCTAAGAATATGAACGAGATGATGCCGGTGGCAGAGCTTATTGCGGATAAGCTGCCGGTTACTTTGTATCTTGCGTTGATTTCATTGATATTGATAATAGCTGTTTCTGTGCCACTTGGCGTTTTGTGGGCCGGAAGCAATCATTTTATAGATGCAGCGTTCAATGTGTTAAGCCAGACAATGATGGCGGTTCCGTCATTTTTTCTTGGCATAATTGTGACGTATATATTCGGAATTATATTCAAATTTTTTGTGCCGGGTGGCTACATAAGCTATCGTGATGATTTTTGGGGATTTATCGGGTATATCATTTTCCCTGCAATTTCGGTTGCAATTCCCAAGATTGCAATGACTGCCAGATTTATACGCAATTCCATACTTACCCAGATGTCGATGGACTATGTAAGGACAGCTTACAGTAAAGGGGCAGGTAAAAAACGTGTAATGTATCTTCATGTTTTTAGGAATGCAATGCTGCCGGTTATTACGTTTGTAGGAATGATAACAGCGGAGGTAATTGCAGGAAGTATTGTTGTTGAACAGGTATTCGCATTGCCGGGAATAGGACGTCTTTTGATTAGCTCTATTTCATCAAGGGACCTTCCTGTGGTAGAAATTATTGTTTTGTACGTTACTGCGGTGGTTATTATCGTGTATGCACTTGTTGATGTTATATACAGACTGGCTGACCCGAGAATCAGTGACAGGTAATTGCGAAAAGGAGGTGCAGCCTTGAAAAGTAAAAAAAAGCTTAACGCTTATCTTATAATCGGACTTATTATGACATCCGTTACCCTTATTATTGCTATTGTCGGTGCGTTCTGGACACCTTACAGCACTACGGCGATGTCGGCAGCGGAAAAATTTGCAGCACCATCTTTAAAACATATTTTTGGTACGGATAACTTTGGCAGGGATATTTTTTCACGTGTTATGAAGGGCTGCGGACTTACTGTTTTAATCAGTACACTGGTCGTAGCCTTTTCAGGTCTTTTGGGAGTTATTATCGGCGCTCTCACAGGTTATTTCGGTGGAATTACGGACGAAATTGTAATGCGTATTGTTGACGCGGTAAATGGTTTTCCGAGCATACTTCTAACTCTGGTTATCCTAAGCGTACTGGGAAATGGACTGGAAAATCTTGTGCTTGCGCTGTCGATTTCCTTCGCCCCCAGCTTTATCAGAATAGTAAGAAGTGAATTTATCAAATACAGGGATGCGGACTATATTGTTCGTGCACGAATAATGGGAGTGGGAAGGCTGAGAATACTTTTTGTTCATATTCTGCCTAATATATTCTCCACGTTCTGGGTTTCAATAATGATTGGTTTTAATAATGCAATCCTTGCAGAGTCGGGAATGAGTTATCTGGGAATCGGAATTTTGCCGCCCAGTGCAAGCCTCGGCAAAATGCTTTCGGATGCGCAGGGATATCTTGCAGGTGCACCATGGTATACTATGGCGCCGGGCATAATGATTGTCTGGATTGTACTTGGTTTTTCACTGCTTAGTGAGGGCATAAGAAGGAGGACGCTTGAATGATAAGGATTGATAATTTGTCCGTTTCATTTGGGTCAGATGCCGCGGTAAAAAATTTGAATCTGACAGTAAATGACGGAGAAATAGTCGGCATTGTAGGTGAGTCCGGCTCAGGCAAATCGGTTACCGCACTTGCCATTATGGGGCTTTTAAGTGAAACTGCGGTTATAAACAGCGGAAAAATAGTTTTTGATGATGTGACCCTGCTTGAGGCGGGTAAAAGGAAGGATGCGAAGCTTTACAGAAGATATCAGGGAAATAAAATGTCTATGATATTTCAGGAGCCCATGACATCTCTTAACCCAACTAAGAAAATCGGTGCACAGGTGGAGGAGATTTTAAAGCTTCACACAAAGCTCACGGCAAATGAACGTAAAAAGGCTGTCATAGATATGCTGGAAAGTGTCGGACTTAAGGGTGCCACAAATATTTATGACAATTATCCGCATGAGCTTTCAGGCGGTATGCGCCAGAGGGTTATGATTGCAATTGCAGCAATCCTTCAACCGAAACTTATGATTGCGGACGAACCGACCACTGCTCTTGATGTAAATATCCAGAGTCAGATTGTGGAGCTTTTGAAGGATATAAATAAAAAACAACATAATTCTATGATTTTCATTACTCATGACCTCAACCTTGCAAGAAAACTTGCAGACAGGCTTGTGGTAATGAAGGATGGGGTTATTGTTGAACAGGGAAGTGTTTCCCAAATTTTTGATGAGCCGCAGACAGAATATACCAAAAAGCTTATAAGTGCGATTTTGCACTGTGTAAGAAAGGATACCACGCATATTTTTAAAGACGAAAATAATCTGCCGCCCAAGGTACTTGAAGTTAAGGACCTTAGCGTGTTTTACGAGACTTCAAAATTATTTGGCAAAAAACAAAAAAAAGAAATAGTAAGAAAAGTATCCTTTGACATATACGAAGGTGAAACACTCGGACTTGTGGGAGAAAGCGGATGCGGAAAGACAACACTTTCAAAAGCAGTGCTCGGAATAAATAAAATGACCGAGGGTATGATTGCGCATCATACAAATATGCCGCAGATTATATTTCAGGACCCATACAGCAGCCTTAATCCGGCTAAGACGGTGGGCTGGCTTTTGGAGGAGCCGCTGAGGGCAATGCATATGGGAAGTAAGGAGGATATAAGATGCGCAGCCTTTGAAATGCTGAGGCGTATAGAACTTGACGAGGGATATTATTACAGACGCCCGTCAGAGTTAAGCGGAGGACAAAGACAGAGGGTGAGCATAGGACAGGCATTGATTACAAGACCCGGATTTATTATTGCGGATGAGCCTGTTTCTGCTTTGGATGTAACGATACAGGCACAGATAATGGAGCTTATGAAAAAGCTTCAGGAGGAAATGAAGGTTTCGTATTTATTCATTTCACATGATATAAATGTTATTTATCAGATGAGTGACAGGGTAATGGTTATGAAGGACGGGCAAATCATTGAAATGGGACTTGCACAGGAAATTTTTGACGCACCAAAGCAGGAGTACACAAAAAAACTTATAATGGAGAAATAATCAATGTTTTTTATATTTACTGCGGTTTATGCGGAGGCAAAGCCTATAATTGAATATTATAAGATGCACAAGTTACTGCAGGAAAATAAATTTCAGATGTTTGTTTCTGATGAAGCCGCAGTGGCCGCAGTTGTTGCAGGTGTCGGTAAAACCGCTGCCGCCGCCTGTGTCAGCAGAATTATTTCATTGTATGGTAATAACACAGCGGGTATACTTAATGTAGGTGTGTGCGGTAAAACCTCCGGCAAAGCCACCGAGGATACAGGCAGGGCATACATTTGCAACAAAATAGAGGATTTTGAGTGCGGCAGGATTTTTTATCCTGATATGCTTATAAGACACAATTTTATTGAGAGTGAAATTGTGACTGTGCCGGTTGTGGCAGATAACAGGTATTTGGAAAAATCCGGTCTTAAAGACAGAAATGTACTTGTAGATATGGAGGCTGCGGCTGTGTATCAGGCGGGTAATTATTATATTGGACCTGAAAAACTGCATTTCATTAAAATAGTATCGGACTTTGGAACGGATAAAAAAATCACACCGGAGTATGTCTCAGAGCTGGTGTATAAGAATATCCTGCCGATTGCCGGCTACATTGATAAATGTAAAATAGTGTATGAGCCAGCCGTAATTGAGAGTAAAAAAACAGAGCAGGATATATTGGCTGACAGGCTTTGTGAGGATTTGAAGTGCTCTGCGACAATGCAGAATGAACTGAAACATATATTTACATATTGTAAATTAAGCGGTACGGATTGTATGGGATTTTGGAAACAGCTCTATGATGAAGAAAAACTTCCATGCACAAGTAAAAGAGAAGGAAAAGTATATATTGATGAATTTATGCACAGATTGTTTGAATGAGGGCTTTTCGCACATATATGTCGAAAAAAGCATTAAGGATACTGCTTTTGTAAAAGATATACTTAAAAGGTTTAATAATGCACAAATCATTGAGGTGAACCATTATAAGGATGTTTTTTCAAGAAGCGGTCAAAACAGTAATATTCAGAAAAAATCACAGAAGCTGATTCTCGCAAGAAAGACCGGAGAACTCATTTATAAGGGAGCACCGGTGTGCCAGAATTTCGGGAATGACTTCTTTTATTATACTTCCTGCGTTATGAACTGCATTTATGATTGCGAATATTGTTACCTGAAGGGAATGTATCCTTCGGGTAATCTTGTAATATTTGTAAATATAGAGGATATATTTGAGGAATTGAAACGCCTGCTGGAACATCACCCTGTGTACCTATGTGTTTCTTATGACACGGATTTGATGGCACTTGAAGGACTTTTGGGATATGCAGCCAAATGGGCGGACTTTACGGATAAGATGAACAAGGAAGGAAAGCAGCTTACCATTGAGATTCGCACCAAAAGTGCAAATTCCGGACTTTTTGCAAAGCTGCCCATAGTTAAAAACGTAATATACGCATTTACACTGTCACCCGAACAGGTAGTTACAGATTATGAAAATAAAACTCCGGGCACTATGCTTAGAATACAGGCTGCAAAAACAGCTATGGAAATGGGGCATACCGTAAGACTGTGTTTTGACCCGATGATTTATTGTAAGGACTGGAAAAAACAGTACAATAATATGCTGAAAATGGTTTTTGACACAATAGATATGGATAAAATAATGGATGTAAGTGTGGGAAGCTTCAGAATTTCACAGGATTATCTCAAAAAAATGCGAAAAATTGAACCGGAATCTCTGATAGCACAGTTCCCATATGTAAACACCGGCGGGTATTATCATTATCCGCAGGAGTTGCTTATGGAAATGGAAGGCTTTCTGGTGGAAAGGCTGTCCTTGAAACTTCCTGAGAATAAAATCTTTAGATGGTAGTGGGGGATAAGGAATCAATGAAATACAAGGTCGCCATATGTGATGATGATAAAGAATTTTTAGATAAAATAAATAAAATCCTTATGGAGCATTTGTTTTCCATTGAGGCTGATTATGAAATATTAACATTTGACAATGAAGAACTGCTGCTTGAGAGGTGTGAGCAGGAGATGGTGCAGATATTTTTTCTTGATGTGGAGATGCCTCCGCAAAATGGTATTGAACTGGCTAAAACAATCAGAAAAAAATATAATAAAAATGCCTATATTGTTTTTATCAGCAACTATCCTGAATATATGAGTGAAAGTTTTGAAGTACATCCGTATTATTACCTTACTAAGCAATGCGGCAAAGAAGCAATAATACATATAATGGATGAAATTTTTTCGGAAATTAATGATAAATATGCAGTATGTAATTTTGAGCTTACAGACGGTATACAGGAAAATGTATGCGTCAGAGATATTTTGTATATGTCAGTAGAAAATTCCAAAAAAGAAATCATAGCGGTTCACTTAATAAACGGAAAAATACATATCAGAGGGAAATTATGTAAATGGGAAAAGCAGTTGTGCAGCTATGGGTTTATTGTATGCTATAAAGGAATACTTGTGAATATGCTTCACATTTATTATTTCTATGGCAATGAAATCATTATGGATAATGGTGAGAAGCTTCCGGTGAGCAGAATTAATGAAAAGATAATAAAAAAGACTTACGTTGGAAAGATAACCGAAATTTTGTGAGGCGTAATATGTATGCTGTTTTGAAATTGATGTCATGCCTTTATTTAGGCTTTGTATTGTATGTATACATACACAGTTTTATCCTTGATAAGAAAAGTAAAATATCACCTAAAATATATTGGTTTGTTTTCCTGTGTCTTGTTATGCTGAATGAAATGTCAATATACTGCGGTTATAAGATAGGAATGCAAACAGGCCTGTTTTTGGAAATACTCTCTGCTTTCATAATGGTGTATGCGGAGGGTTTATTATATTCAATCACGAATAAACAGCGGGTCAGACTGGCTCTTATTTTTACTGCCATATATATTTTGGGCAAATATTTGTGCAGCATACTGCTGGCGAGGATTAATCCGGATATTTATGAGCTGAATGTTAATTATTCGGTGCTTATTTACCGTGTCGGACAGCTCCTTATTATGGTTGCAATTATTTCTTTTGGGAGAATTATATTTGATAAGAAGTGTAAGAGGGAGCTGCTCTGGGGAAGGGTTATAGGTTTTATAAGCTCAATTGCCGCAGTAGGTATGCTGTTCATTATGCCGGTTATTCAATTTAACAGTGTTCTGCTAAGCATTTATATATTATTAATAATACTGCTTAATTGTGCAATGTATTCCTTATATGAGTATATAATTGAATTGGTTTTGGAAAAGAATATGCTGGACGGTATGCTTCAACAGGTATCATATCAGCAGAAAAAATATGAGCAGTTGAGTGTTGCATATAAAAATACAAGAAGAATAGTGCATGACGTAAAAAAACATTACCTGATGGTAAAATCCTATACAAAAAATCAGCAATATGATGATTTACAAAGGTATTTAGAGTCAGCCGTCTCAAATATTGAAGCTGTATATATGGTAATAAATACGGGCAATTTGGTAATAGACACATTTCTTTCCATATATTCTGATATGGCAAAGAATAAACATATAGAATTTAATATGGATATACACATAGACCCACTGTTAGTTCCGGTTCAGGCATACGATTTATGTATAATAATAGGCAATATTCTGGATAACAGTATGGACGGCTGTATAAATTGTATGCAAAAAAACAAAAAGATAAATGTCCGTATGATAACAAAGGACAATAAATTTGTAATTGTTGTCAGCAACAGCTATGTGGCTGGTGAAAATGATAAAAAGGATGAACTAGAGCATGGATATGGCATAAAAAATGTAAATAATGTGGTGGAAAAATATTACGGACTTATGGAGATAAGTGCAAAAGAGCTTTTTGAAGTTAGTATTATAATACCAAGTAATGTATAAGCCGGATATCCGCTGAAAATAACCTCTTATCCCCAATTTTTTCGTACGGCTGCAAAAGGATGTATAATTGTTTATAGATTTAGTTTGTGTGTTCGGCAGGAGGGAGAGAATATGAAGAAAAAAGCGGTTATCATATCGGCAGCAATTCTTACTGTATTGGTACTTTCACTTGTGTATATTAACTACATTTTTGATATGAAAAATACCAGATATACTCAAAAGTTACGGGATTACAGTTATTTTATAAAAACAGTCAGAAATGAACATTATGTTGAATATGATGATAAATTCAAAATACAGATATGGAGTTTATTTAGCTTGTGGAAGCCGAGTAAATTAATCTCGGTTTCCGTAAGCATTGCAGATGTGTATTGGGAAGAAAAGGACGAATATATTAATATAGATTTGAATATAGAGGAAAACCTTACCGGAGAGCTCAGATATTCTATCTCATACAGAAGCAATCCTATGATTATAAGAACCTACAACGCCGACAGAGTCGCTAAGGACGAAACAATGAGTGTTAAGTTTCAGGGCAATTTTGACATTGATGATAATATTTTGCCGGAATATGAGGAATTTATCAGGGACAATGCAGAGGAAATTGATAAATTATTTCAGCGTGCCCTGTTTTATTGGGATATTCCATCAATGAGTTTTCAGCAGGAGGGATAATGTATGAGGTATATAAAAAAAGCAATTTTGGGGATTCTGCTGGTTTCTTTACTGACATTTCTTATTTTTTCGATTTACATTGACCAAAAGAATAAAAGATATATATCTAACCTGGAAAATTATCCGGGAGGCTATGTAGCTGTTTCTTCATCAAGTGATTACATTGAATACTGTGATGGTTATACGCTTGGAATGGATAAAATATTCGGTCTTTTTAATAATCTTACAAGAGTTTGGATTGAGCAAAGCAATGAAAATATGACCGTACGTTTAGTTGTTCAGGAGAGCATTGCCGGAGAATTCAGATATTCCATAGAATATAAAGATTTACCGGTCAAAGAATACGTTTCACAGGACAAGGAGTATTATAGAAACGAATATTTACACAGGGGAAAGTTTGACCTGTCATTAGACAACCAGATATTGTCAAAATGTGGTGACCAATTTCTGAATGATGAACAGTTAAAAAAATATTCGGAAATATACAGTCAAAATTATGAAACAATAATAAATCTCGAAAGATTAGCCAATGAGTACTGGGAAATAAATTTTAAGTAAATTAGTCGATTGCGAAACTAAGGCGGGGCAGGCATATAGGTGCGATTATGCGGCACGTTTGCACTAAGAGTTCGCACGCAGCGGTACATAAGGCAGCAAAATACG
>CAYOHM010000011.1:0-34829 GCA_964403785.1 uncultured Alistipes sp. | reverse complement strand
AAAGCAACCCCGGAATCTGATCAAAAATTGCTACAACCTTGGAACGATACTGTGCTTTTATCTTCATAATGTCATTACGGTATAGTTCGAGAATATCTCTCTTTTCCAAATCAGACTTTCCAAAATCCTTGTGTCCTTCCAGAAATGCTACAATACTCATTGGCATTCCACCTATCAACATATATTGCTTAAACAGTAACATCGCTTTATTATGGATACTTCTCTCTAAAGGCTCTCTTTTTTCAAAACAGATTCGAATATATTGAATTAATGGTTTTTCTTCCAATGCCCAGCAGAATTCCTCAAAATCCAATGGATACATTTTTATATGACGTTCTTCAGATGGGATGATGATTTCTTTTACATTCTCCTTAATAGAAATGAGTGAGCCCGTTTCAAGAAAATCATAGCGTCCATCTGCGACTAGGTATTTAATAGCTTCTCGTGCCTTCGGAAATAGTTGCACTTCATCGAATATTATAATACTTTCTCGTTTATACAGCTGCACACCATAATGAACAGACAGCAGCATATAAAATGTATCAAGGTCACTCAGATATAAATGAAAATATTCTTTTACATCATCTGATGCTTGCGCAAAATCAATAAGGATGTAACTTTTGTATTCATTTTTTGCAAATTCTTCAACAACGGTAGATTTTCCTATTCGGCGTGCTCCTTCAACAATAAGTGCCTTTTTGCCTTGGGATTCTTCTTTCCATGTTAGAAATTTACTATAAATTTTTCGTTTAAAAAGCAATAAAATCACCTCCAAGGCTATATTATCACGGAAAAAGGTAATACGCAAGGTTGATGATAGGTTAAGTTATGACAATACGCATAGCTAACCATCAGCTTTTTTTCAATAATACGCATGCTTTTTGGCGAACCTCCTATGTATCCTTTCCCAATCGTCGCCTAAGCTGTCTTAAAAAGGCATTCATATTGGTTTCCCTTGTATGGACATAATGGTAATAATGTCCGCTGGCGTCCTCTGAACCTTTAACCACAAATGTCAGCATGCCAGTCTGCCCTTCATATACTTCACTTTCATAATGGTTGTTTCCCACTTCATATGTATTTTCAAATATCAACTCATCATCAATGTAATAACTTACAGTGATACTTCCTGTTTCCAAAATTGCGTCAAACTCAAAATAAAAATCTGACACATTTTCTTTTTTAAGCTCGAATCCTCCTCCGCTTTCTACATTGGAGGATATTATACCATCACCATCGTAAGGCACCCTCCATTCCTTCATTTTCTTTCCCCATTCAGTAAATACCACAGCAGACGCTATGATTATTACAAATGCTGTAAGTACCGATATAAACAGTGCAATTTTTTTCTTTTCACCCATAATGTTCTCCTTAATTCAGCCTGATATCAGCGGCTATTCTTCCGTTCTCCAGAGAGATTTTCCTCCTCGTCCGTGCAGCTATATCGTCATCATGTGTTACCACTATAATCGTCTTTCCCATATTGTTAATTTGCTGAAATATGTCCATTATTTCAGCAGCCGTACCTGAATCCAGTGCACCCGTCGGCTCATCTGCAAGAATAAGGCGGGATTCATCGACAAGTGCACGAGCTATTGCAACTCTCTGTTTCTCGCCTCCCGATATCTGCCTCGGATATTTATTCACCAGATGACCTATATTAAGCTTTTCAAGAGCCTCAGTTACCCTCATTCTGCATTCACGTTTTCCTTTTCCCAGTGCCTCCAAAGGAAGAACTATATTTTCATATACCGTACAATGATTGATAAGTGCAAAATTCTGAAATACAAACCCTATGTACTTTTTCCTGTACTTCCAAAGTGCTGTTCCGGAAACATCTGATACATCTTCTCCCATAAATGTAATAGTTCCGCCATCCGGCTTATCCAGAAAACCAAGTATATTAAGCAGAGTTGTTTTGCCCGAGCCGCTTCTGCCCATCACGGACACAAATTCTCCCTCATCTATATTAAATGTAACCGAATCCAACGCCTGTATTTTATATGTGTCACCTTTGTACGATTTACTTACATCCTTTAATGAAATCATCTTTTATCTCCTCCAAGCATCGTACATATATTTTTATTTCTTACGGTCATATATTCTGTAAGTGATATCATTAGCATAAGGGTAAATACCATAACTATAACTGCAGGACATACCATTGTTCTGAAAACATATGAATCAGAGTCCGCAAGCCCCAATCCGAACTTTGTCATTGATAGAGTAACTGCCAGACTTCCCTTTATCAGGTTTTCAACAAGAAGCATAATGAAAATGTTTACCGGAGCAACATTATTGATTAGCATAACTGCAAGCTCATAATGTTCGCTGTATATATCTGCCATACCTGAAGTAAAACAGGAAATTACTGCCATAATGACAACAAATCCAATAAGGTATCCCATTGATTTTAAATAGTTAGAATTTTCTATATTTTCCTTACTTATAAGGCTTTTTATGCTGTTGCAGTAGCACATAATTTTATTTTCATCTGCAAGTGCTCTTACTTCTTCCTTAATTCGGGCTGCATCCTCATCTGACTCACATTTTATATACATAGAATTAAATATATTTCCGTAAAACATTGGATATAATTCAAAATATTTATCATCCATCTCTGACACTATGTAATCATCCAAAGATATTACTGCATCCTGCGTAACTAAAGGCGGTTCTGAAATCCATTCGGAGTTTTTCTTTAAAATTCCTATTATTTGTGTCCTGCTTCCTGTATGTTTATTTTCAAGTATCGTTCCGACAGGATATTTATCTGCCGCGCTGCATCCGACATATGCCTTTAAATACTCCGTGCTGTCCGGTTCGATTTTATAAACCACTTCCATATTGCATAAATCATTTGCTCCTTCGTCAACATACAATGTTGAAATTGTATTATAGTTTCCGCCGTCCACCTTCATAGAGGAATCCAGATACATAAATCTTCCGTAGAGGTTTCCATAGCGTTTTTTTAAGATTTTATCAAACTCTCCCACACGTTCAAAATAATCGGAATCGGCTGTATTTATAAATACTGTGAAATTAAGCGCCGAATCATATGTCAAAATCTTTTTCGTCGCATATATGTAATATGTGGATTTAAACAACATCTGAAAGACAGAAGCAAGAAGATAAACAGTAATTGTAAGAACTGCCAGCGTCATTATAAAATTTATTTTTCTTCTGTATATTTTCTCAAAAGCCTTTTTTATTGCAAATCGGAAATTCATTTACTCCAGCCCCTCGCTTATACTGTAACGTGATGCCTTATACAAGGGTATTATCACCACTGCAAAGGCGGAAACCGCAATAAAAATCAGCGAAAAAATTACCCTCTCCATCCGCTGAAAGCCGTATGTGTACGGATGAACCAATGCCGCTGTACTCTGTAATACGATTACCATACCTACTGCCAGAGTGGCAATTACAAGTAATTCCCTGTATAGTATCCAGAAAAGCCTGATATTACCATAACCCCATAGCTTTCTGATTATAATTTCCTGTTTTCTCCTCATAATCCAGAATTCTGATATTACCACACAGTTTATCATTGCAAACAACATTATGGTTATATAAAATTCTTCCTTCGAATTGGAGCTGCCTGTCTCAACATACTTGTCACCATCTTCATACCAGTATATGCTGTATTTTTCTCCAAACTGCCTGTCAAATTCACGGATACATTCAGCGGCATCCTCACTGTATGAACCGTAATTTAACACAAGCATATCCGCATTCGATAAAATGCTTATCTCCTTAGGGTTATCCGTTCTTATAACGACTTTTCCATTCAGTGCGTCGGAGTATGCACTTTCAACGTATCCCTCAACCTGATACTCTCTGCCATCAATTAGAATATACTGCCTACTGCTGCCAGCTTTACTGAAACAGTATTCTTCCATATCCTTTCCCAATATGATTCCGTCTGAATCAGAAATTCTTCTGACCGGATACGGCATATCCACATCCCGCTTAATAAGTATCTCTGTTCGCTGGTAAACGTCCGCAGCATTAACATATATATCATTATCCACAATACTGACATTTCCTTTAAGAACCTTGATATCTTCCGCTAATTCATTGACGTCTTCTATTTTGGATATATTTATAACGTAGTTTTTGAGATATCTGTAATTATTCAGCTCCATACGTGCTTTTTCCATTCTCTCATATACCTCTTTCCCATTTACCGCTGCCGTAAATGAGACTGCGATACCAATGAGCAGTAACCAGCTTGAATAATGCCTGAATATTTTTTTCAATAGTTCATCCCCTATAATTACGTTGACCTAAATTATCGTATCAATCACCAAATCAGGTCTTTTGGTGAGGTCAATAAATTCATTGCCGCATTTTATCATAGGTCTTGATAAAGCCTGGCGGTTAATCAGAACAACCTCCCCGACCTGACCATTGTTAAGGCGGACGGTTGTGTTGATATAGCTTGATACAATATTTTCAAGGAAGGTCATTATAAAATGCGCATCATATTTTGAGTAGGCTTCGTATTCGAAGAATCTAATCACATTAAACGGGCAAATTGGTCCGCGGTAAACTCTTGCGGCGGTCATTGCATCATAAACATCGGCTATTGCAACAATTCTGGCGAATACCGGAATGCTGCTGCCGGAAAGACCAAAAGGATATCCTGAGCCGTCACATCTCTCATGGTGGAAAAGGCATGCCTCCTTGATTCGAGGGTCGATATTCTGGTCCTTGAGATAGGAGTAACCGTCATTTGTATGGTTCTTTATAACAGCGTACTCATCAGAAGAAAGAGTACTTGGCTTTAACAGTATTTCCTCGGGGGTAGTGAGTTTTCCAATATCATGCAGAAGACCGGAGAGTGTTGCAATCTCAACATCCTCGTCCGACATATGAAGCCATTGTGCAAGAATACGGCTTATAAGAGCAACATTGATACAGTGTGTGTATGTGGAATCGTCAAATTCCCTCATATTGTGCAGCATATCAAAAATTTGAATACTTGTAGAGTGAGGCTGTATTATGCCGACAGTCTGGTTGAGCAGCATATCTGTGTCAATCGGCAGATTCTTTTTAACTACATCATTAATAACATCCTTGTACTCAGAGATGCTGATGAGGTAGTCTTCCTTAAAACGTATAAATTCTTCGCTGGATTTGATTTTTTCAGAATACGTCTGTTCGTCCAAATCGTCATACGAAACCTCGGGGAGTGTGTCCATTACTGATACATTGGTAATGTTATACATCTGAAGCTTGTGGATTATCGAATAATCAAGCAGTGTCTTATCGGGAACGAGCAGCTGGCCGGTCGGAGTATAAACATCTGCAGCCGTTATCATGCCCGGCTCAAGTTCAAAGGTAAATAAAGTATGTTTGCTCATATGCACACCTCCATTATACTATTGCTTCAATTGTAAGATCCAGTTCCTTTGAAAGATCTATAAACGCATCATCACATTTAATCATTGGTTTAGAAAGATAAAGTTTATTAAGCATAACTATTTCACCGATACGTCCATCACTTAACTGCACATTGTTGTTAAGGTATGAAGCACCGATTCTTTCGAGGAAGGTCATAATGAACTTTGGGTCATACTTATGAAGTCCCTCGCGTTCAAAAAGTTCTATCGCTTTAAAAGGACACAATGCCGGCCTGTATGAACGGGGAGATGTCATTGCGTCATAAACGTCTGCAATCGCAATTATCTTGGCGTAGATGGAAATCTTATTGCCGGGAATACCAAAAGGATACCCCGAACCGTCGCATCTTTCATGGTGAAGAAGGCACGCCTCTTTAATTTTGATGTCAAGAGGCAGGTCATGAATCATATCATAGCTTTTTCTGGTGTGGGATTTAACTATTTCAAATTCCTCCGGAGTAAGCTTGCCGGGCTTATTAAGAATCTCTGCCGGAAGGGATAATTTACCGACGTCATGCAACAGACCTGCAAGAGTAAGATTGCGTATATCTTCGTCAGGAAGAGAGAGCCATTTGCCCATAGTTGCACTTATAAGGGCAACATTGGTACAATGCTCATATACGGAATTATCATGTGCCTGAAGGTTCTGCATCATATCAAAAAGATGAAGAGTCGTACCGTTTAAAAGACTTAGGGTATCATTTATGAGATTCTCCGTATCAAGAGCCTCAGTACCACCCACAAAGCCGTCCAATTTACTGTTAATATGATTTACGGCACGGTCATAGCTTTGGCTGAATTCCTTAAATTCAGCGCTTGATTTAACCTTTTGTGAATATGATTCCGGAGCAGAGGCGTTTTGGGCAGCCTCCTTGGCAGCAGCATTTTTTTTGGCAAGCTCGACCAGACGTGCAATATCGACTTCGGGTTTCTCAATTTCACCGTCAACGATTGGAAGCTCCATAATATTATAGAGGGGAAGCTTTGCAATCATAAGGTCATTAAGCATAGTATGCTTAGGAAACAACAGCACACCGTTAGAACGATAAACATCCTCCGCTACAATCATTCCTGCCTCAAGTTCAAATGAAAAAAGTGTCTTTTTTTTCTCTGCCATTTTATCCTCACAAAATTATAATACAATCATTAGGTTCATTATTACGATTATATGAATTTTTTTGAAAAAAGTCAATGAATACTATTGACCTTTGACGCATATATATGTATAATGCCCTTGTAATCGTAAATAAAGTGTCCCTTATTCAGAGTGGTGGAGATACATAGGATCTGTGAAGCCACGGCAACCCCGTATGGAAGGTGCCAACCTGAGCGAGAAATCGAACAATAAGAGGAGTTTAATATCGCTTGATATGAAGTCCGCTTATGTAGTAGGACTTTTTTTTATACGAAAACAAAGATTAAAATTATTAGGAGGAAAACAAAATGGATAAGCGTTTATTCACTTCAGAGTCGGTAACAGAAGGACATCCTGACAAAATCTGCGACAATATCTCTGATGCCATTCTTGATGCGGTTGTGGCACAGGATCCGATGTCGCGTGTAGCCTGTGAGGCAGTTACATGTACAGGTTTTGTGCTGGTTACAGGAGAGCTTACCACTAAGGCAAATGTTGATTTTGCACAGATTGTACGTGATACCGTGGTAGAAATCGGATATGATTCATCTGAAAAGGGCTTTGACGGCAATACATGTGCTGTTATGATTGCTTTGGACAAGCAGTCACCTGATATTGCAATGGGCGTTGACAAGGCATTGGAGGCGAAGTCCGGCGAGATGACTGATGAGCAGATTGAGGCAATCGGAGCCGGAGATCAGGGTATGATGTTTGGTTTTGCAACCAACGAAACAGAGGAATATATGCCGTACCCTATCGCACTTGCACATAAGCTGGCAAGACAGCTCACAAAGGTTCGTAAGGATGGTACGCTTGCATATCTTCGTGCTGACGGCAAGACACAGGTTTCGGTAGAGTATGACGAGAATGACAAGCCTGTAAGGCTTGACGCAATCGTTGTATCTACACAGCATGATGCAGCTGTTACGCAGGAACAGATTCATAAGGATATCAGAAAATATGTTATTGATGCTGTTGTAGACCCTAAGATGATTGATGATGCTACGAAGATATTCATCAATCCTACGGGACGTTTTGTAATCGGAGGACCAAATGGTGATGCAGGACTTACAGGACGTAAAATTATAGTAGATACTTACGGCGGATATGCCCGTCACGGCGGCGGAGCTTTCTCAGGAAAGGACTGCACCAAGGTTGACCGTTCGGCAGCCTATGCAGCGCGTTATGCAGCGAAAAATATTGTCGCAGCAGGACTTGCAGACCGCTGTGAGATACAGCTTTCATATGCAATCGGTGTTGCCCGCCCGACATCTATAATGGTAGATACCTTTGGAACAGGAAAGCTTTCAAACGAGAGACTGGTTGAAATCGTTCGTGAGAACTTTGATTTCAGACCGGCAGGAATCATTAAGATGCTTGACCTTAGAAGACCTATCTACAAGCAGACGGCAGCTTACGGACATTTCGGAAGAAATGACCTTAATCTTCCTTGGGAAGCACTTGATAAGGTAGAAGCATTAAAAAAATATCTCTAATTACATCAGTTAAATGAAAGATTTGTCCCCCGCTATGCTTAATTTAAGCCGGCGGGGGATTTTTGTTCATAAATGTCACACATTTTTAATAAAGTTTTAAGAATTTTTTGATAGGTTTTATGTTAAAATGTGTATATCAAATATGAAAAGGCATTTTTATGAAATTTAAAACCAGATTAAAATTATCTTTTTTTACTGTTGCCATAGTGCCAACGGTACTTATAGGAATTATATTCAATCTTCTTGTCACTTATCAGGCAGGTAAAATTGATTCGCGTTATGGGATTGAGGGAACCGATTTTTCGGATATGCTTAATCCTGTTCAGATAACGTACAAGCTTATGGACCGTATTTACGAGGACACGGATGAACCGGATACACAGGAATATCAGGCTTTGGCAGCAGCATATACGGAGGAAATTGCGGCAGAGCTTAAGGATTTTTGGGTGGAGAGTGTTTTTGGAGTTTTTCTTATGCTCATCTTTACCAGCAGTATTATGATAGTGGGGATATACAGGCATACCATGATGCCGCTTGGAAGGCTCTCAGAGGCAGCACAGAATATTGCCAATGGCAATCTGGACTTTGAGATAAAGTTAAGCGGCAATGACGAGATTGACGATTTATTTAGAAACTTCGAGATAATGAGAATGAAATTAAAAGAAACCGCCAATGAGAGTATGGAGTCCGAGAAAAAGAGCAAGGAGCTTGTACGCAATATCTCGCATGACCTTAAAACGCCTCTTACAGCCATAAAAGGATATGTGGAGGGCCTGCAGGACGGAATAGCGGATACTCCCGAGAAAAGGCAGAGGTATCTGCAAACCATTTATAAGAAGGCAATCGAGATGGACAGGCTTATAGATGAGCTTACATTATATTCCAGAATAGATAGCAATAACATACCATATTCCTTTAACAGGATAAGAGCCTGCGATTTTTTTGAGGACTGCAGGGACAGCCTTTGCGTTGAGCTTGAGGCTAAGGGCGCAGACTTTACATATGAGAGCAAGCTCGCACCTGACACGCTTATAATTGCGGATGGCGAACAGCTTGGGAGGGTTATCAATAACATCATAAGCAATTCCCTGAAATATCACTCGGACAGAAAGCTCAAGATAGACCTTCTTGTGAAGGAGGAGGGAGATTTTATAAGGACTGAGCTTAAGGATAACGGAAAAGGAATCAATAAGAAGGACCTCCCGTATATTTTTGACAGAATGTACAGGACTGACGAATCAAGAAATTCAGCTACGGGCGGCAGCGGAATAGGACTTGCTATTGCAAAGAAAATAATAGAGGATCACGGCGGGCGGATTTGGGCTGAAAGCACCGAAGGCGAAGGAACTACGCTGGTGTTTATCCTTAGAAAATACATTGGAGGAAATAATGAGCAGAATTCTTATAATTGAAGATGAAACAGAGATAGCCGAGCTTGAAAGGGACTATCTGGAGAATGAGGGCTATGACGTATTTATTGAAAACAGAGGGGACACAGGTCTTATACACGCGTTAAAGGAGGATATTGACCTTGTAATTCTTGATATAATGCTCCCGGGAATGGACGGATTTAATGTATGCAGCGAAATCCGCAATGCAAAGGACATACCGGTGCTTTTGGTTTCTGCCAAAAAAGAGGATGAGGACAAAATAAAAGGACTGGGCTTCGGAGCAGATGATTATATCACTAAGCCCTTCAGCCCGAGCGAGCTGGTGGCACGTGTGAATGCACATCTGGCAAGATACAGCCGTCTTGTGGGGTCTGCAATCATAAAAAGCAGAAAGACCTTTGAGGTAAAGGGGCTGAGAATAGAACCTGATTACAGAAGAGTGGAGTTGGACGGCGTTGAAAAGATTCTCACCGCAACCGAATACGAGGTGCTGATGTTCCTTATAGATAATCCCAACAGGGTAGTTTCCAAAAACGAAATATATGAAGGCGTATGGAGAAGAAATTCCTATGGCGACAGCTCGGCGGTTACCGTATATATAAAGAGACTTAGGGAAAAACTTGAAAGGGATCCGGATAATCCGGAATTGATTGAAACAATATGGGGCGTGGGATACCGCTTCAATATGTGAGGATATTTATGGATAAAGAACGAATAGTATATGAGGACAAAGATACGATTATATATAACAAGCCATCCGGTATACTTGTGCAGTCCGACAGAACCTTTGATATTGACCTTATGAGTGACATTAAAACGTATCTTGTAAGAAAAGGCGAAAGACCGGAGGTATTTGTCATCAACAGGCTGGACCGTCCGGTAAGCGGGCTTGTCCTGCTTGCCAAAACAAAGCAAAGGGCGGCAGCTCTCTCCAAATTTATGCAAAACGGCGGTATTAATAAAGAATATATGGCGGTTGTCAGGGGAGTTTTGGACAAGGATAAGGGCACGTTTGAGGATTATCTTGTGTCAGATGCCACAGCTAACACCTCCCGTGTGGCTGATGAAGCCTGTGCCAATGCCAAAAGAGCCATACTTGAATATGAGGCCGTTGCACACAGGGAGGTGGACAGTCAGGTGCTCTCGCTGGTAAGAATAAAGCTGCTTACCGGAAGACACCACCAGATAAGGGTTCAGTTTGCCAGCAGGGGTCTGCCCCTGCTTGGTGATTTAAAATATGGCAGTCGGGAGAATGGCGGATATGTAAGGGGACGGGAAAATATTTCACTGTGCTCGTATAAGCTGGAGTTCTCGGGCAAAATATATCAAATTACCCCCGAGGGAAACGGCTTTGAATATTTCAGTAAGGAGCTGGGCATACTCTCATAGTGGGTGAGAGTAATGTTTCAGAGAATCAGCGAAAAAGACAGAAAAAATTTCATTATAGCTTTGATATGCGTGGCTGTTGCTGCGGTGGTGTATTTTGTTTTTAAGTACATACTTATATTAGTTGCGCCTTTTTTGCTTGGAATATTATTTACAATGATGATAAGGCGGCCCGTTGAATTTATGAAAAGAAAGCTCCATATTCCGGTTGGGATAGGGACTTTCCTGTCCTTGTGTGTTATAACAGCCGTTTTGACCTTGGCGTTATGGTATGTGGGCGGAAAATTTGTTGCGGAGCTTAAGAATTTTATCGCAAGCTATGACATTTATTATCAGATGCTCATTGATAAGATAAGCGTAACCTGCTGCACGATAGATGATGCGTTTGGTTTAAGAAGCGGCTGTACCTTTGAGGCATTGGAATCAAATATAAACCAAACCGTAAGCCGCACCTCTGAAAATATAATTCCTTCCGTAATGAAGCAGCTTTTAGGGCTTTGCTCGGATTTTGCGCTCTGTTTTACCGCTGCGGTCATTGCGGTTACATCAGTGTTCTTTCTCATCAGGGATATGGATGAAATTAGCTGCAGAATTAAGTGCGCGCCTGCGAGCAAGTGGCTCAGAATAGCCTTCGGACGGCTCTCAAGCTTCGGCGCTGCCTACATTAAAACACAGCTCATCATTATGTCAATAACTGCGGGCGTATGTACATTTGCACTGTTTTTGATAGGAAACAGTTATCCGTTAATGATTGGTATATTAATCGGAATACTGGATGCACTTCCGATTCTGGGGACAGGCACTGTAATGATTCCCTGGATAGTTATACTTTTGATATCAGGAAAGATATACAGGGCGCTGGTGCTTGTCGCGGCGTATATCATATGCTACATTGTAAGGCAGTTTTTGGAGCCTAAGCTTATGGGCAGCCGGATGGGAGTGCATCCGCTTGTTCTGCTCATTACGATGTATGCAGGATTTTTTGTTTTTGGCATATTCGGTTTTGTATTGGGTCCTGCGGCATATCTTATTGTGACGGAAGTCGTAAAATATTTTTATAACATTTTGTAGCCAAAAACATCAAAAAGTGGATTTGTACTTGTAAACATACCCATAAATGTTATATATTATAGGTAATAGTTTTGTTCGTTGGAAAAGGGGGTAACGGTTTAATGGTAGAGTACATTCTTGGAAATTATATGGTATCTAAGAATATATTGACTGCGCAGGAGCTGATTGATACGCTCGATAAAGTGGACAAGGTACGTGTCAAGCTGGGCCTGATTGCAGTTTCACAAGGCTTCATTACCAAGGAGCAGGCGGAAGAAATTAACCGTAAACAGGAAACCTGCGATAAGAGATTCGGAGACATTGCGGTGGAAGGCGGCTACATTAAGCAGGCACAGCTTGAAAAGGTGTTAAAGCTCCAGGGCAATGCATATCTTGCATTTATGCAGGCTCTTATAGATCAGAGAATAATCGGTATCGGAGAAATGGAAAATATTGTCGAGGAATTCAGACTGGATAATGGGTACAGTTTTTCAGATATCGATGCACTTAAGAATGATGATGTGCATAAGATATTGAGTCTTATGCTTCCGAAGGAAGCAGCGGATTGCGAGAATATTATTGGTGTTACTGTCCGCACGATAGTCCGGTGTATTAACAGATACGTTTCGGTTGAGAAGATTGAAATGTCAGAGTCAATTGAGGTTAAAAATGCGGTGGTTCAGGAGATGAACGGTGACAGGATAAAGGGCAGCGCATTTGCTGAAATAGACGGCGGACTTAAGAAGGTTGCTTCGGGATACGCAAGAGAAGCTTTTGAGGAGCTTGATGAGGATGCACTTGACGCTGCCGCCGAGTTCCTTAACTGCATAAACGGACTTTTCGCTTCGGAGGAACCGGGCGGGGCTGAGCTTATGCCGCCGGTTATTGTGTCGGGTGATGATGTTATGCAGCTTAAGAATGTCTGCAGGGTAACAATAATTGTAAAGGATAAAAAATTAGATTTTATAATTACTAAGTAATTATGGAGGAATTATAATGGCGAATATATTAATTGTAGATGATTCAAAAACATCAAGAAAGATGATAAGAAGTATACTCGAGGGTGCCGGACATACGATTGTGGGTGAAGCCGGAAATGGAGAAGAAGGATATTTAAAATTCAGGGAATTAAGACCGGATATTGTTACTATGGATATTACTATGCCAACGATGGATGGTCTTGAGGCATTGCAGCTTATGAAAAAGACTGACGAGAACGTTAAGGTGGTTATGATTACGGCTCTCGGACAGAAGGAAAAGATGGTTCAGGCAATTAAGCTTGGCGCTTCGGAATTTATAACCAAGCCGCTTCAGGATGAAGAAGTGATAAAGGCGATTTCCAAGGTGGACAAACAGGAGTAAAGATTTTTTCAAGCAATTATATTATATATAGGATTTAAAGGAGATTTGTAATGGCAGGAGATAAGAAGTTCGTTGAGGCAATTACATCCATGGATGAAGATTTTGCCCAATGGTACACAGATGTTGTTAAGAAGGCAGAGCTTATTGATTATTCAAGCGTAAAGGGCTGTATGATAATCAAGCCGGCAGGATATGCTATTTGGGAGAATATCCAAAAGGAGCTTGATGCAAGATTTAAGGCGACGGGTGTAGAAAATGTTTATATGCCTATGTTTATTCCGGAGAGCCTTCTTCAGAGGGAGAAGGACCATGTAGAGGGATTTGCGCCGGAGGTTGCATGGGTTACATATGGAGGCGGTGAGGAGCTGACAGAGAGACTGTGTGTAAGACCTACCTCCGAGACCTTATTTTGCGACTACTATGCCAACTGTGTAGAATCTTATCGTGATCTTCCGAAGCTTTCAAACCAGTGGTGTTCAGTTGTGCGCTGGGAAAAGGAAACAAGACCTTTCCTTCGTTCAAGAGAATTCTTATGGCAGGAGGGACACACAGCTCACGCAACGGCAGAGGAGGCGCAGGAGAGAACTGTCCAGATGCTTAATCTGTATGCGGACTTTCTTGAGAGTGTGCTTGCTATTCCTGTCATTAAGGGACGCAAGACAGAAAAAGAGAAATTTGCAGGTGCAATAGCTACATATACCGTTGAGGCACTCATGCATGACGGCAAGGCACTTCAGTCAGGTACAAGCCATAATTTCGGTGATGGCTTTGCCAAGGCGTTTGACATAAAATATACGGATAAGGATAATCAGCTTAAATATGTTCATCAGACCTCGTGGGGTATGACAACCAGACTTATCGGTGCAATCATCATGGTCCATGGTGACGACAGGGGACTTGTTCTTCCTCCTGCAATTGCGCCTGTGCAGGCTGCGATTATCCCTATAATGCAGAGGAAAGAGGGAGTGCTTGAAAAAGCAGAATGGCTTAAGGGCGTTCTCTCAGGCTTCAGGGTTAAGGTGGATGATTCGGACAAGAGTCCGGGCTGGAAGTTCTCAGAGCAGGAGATGAGAGGTATTCCTGTGCGTATAGAACTCGGACCGAAGGATATTGAAGCTAACCAGTGTGTTGTGGTAAGAAGGGATACAAGTGAAAAGATTGTTGTTTCACTTGATGAGATTGAAGACAGGCTCAAGGAAATATTAGCCGCAATGCAGTCAGAGATGCTTGAACGAGCAAGAAAGCACAGGGACTCACATACATATGTTGCACATAATTACGAGGAATTTAAGGAGCTGGTTGCCAATAAGCCGGGCTTTATCAAGGCTATGTGGTGTATGGATGAGGCATGTGAGAATAAGATAAAGGAAGATACAACCGCAACCTCCAGATGTATGCCATTTGAACAGGAGAACATTTCGGACAAATGTGTATGCTGCGGCAGGCCGGCTAAGACAATGGTATACTGGGGCAAGGCGTATTAATGATTAAACCGGGTAATTTAAAGATTGAGATGCCAAATGAGGTCAGGACAATCATTGACACTCTGACAGAAAACGGATATGAGGCATACGCAGTCGGCGGCTGTGTGCGCGACAGTATTTTGAAACGAAGTCCCGATGACTGGGATATAACAACAAATGCACTTCCGGAGCAGGTGAAGGAGCTTTTTAAGCGCACTGTGGATACCGGAATAAAGCATGGCACAGTTACCGTGATGATTGATAAAACCGGCTATGAGGTGACCACTTATCGAATAGACGGCATATACGGGGACGGAAGACATCCTGACTCGGTAGAATTTTCAGGAGAGCTGGTAGAGGACCTTAAGCGCCGCGATTTTACAATAAATGCTATGGCATATAATGAAAAAGATGGTCTTAGGGATGAATTTGGCGGTATCGGAGATATAAGAAAGGGTATGATTCGCTGTGTCGGAGACCCGATGCAGCGATTTAATGAGGATGCCCTCAGGATGATGAGAGCAATAAGGTTTTCCTCACAGCTCGGATTTTCAATTCACAGGCAGACGCAGGAGGCCATAATAAAGCTTGCTCCCAATATCAAAAAAATCAGCATGGAAAGAGTTCAGACAGAACTGCTTAAAACGATACTTTCGGACAGACCTGAGTGTGTTCAGATGTTTGTTGACTGTGGTTTGTTTAAGGATATACTTGTGCACATTGACAGGATAATGAAATCCCCTAAGAAGGTAATTATTCAGAAAATGCTCCGAAATGCTGAGAAAACACCGATTATGCGTTATGCAGCCCTTCTTTATTATGCAGGTTATGAGGATGCCAATGCAACCTTAAAGGCGCTTAAGCTTGATAATTATACGATTGATATGGTTACAAAGCTTATAAAACAGGAATCAATTCCCATAAAAGTTAATGAAGCTGATGTAAGACAGGCAATGCATGATCTCGGAGTGGATTTTATTCCCCTTCTTTATCAGTTTAAATGCAATATATATAATACAAAAGAAGAAGTTATGTTCATCCCGATGAGGCAGGCGCTTACACAGATAGAAACCGTTTACAAGATGTACAAGGTTATTGTGGCAAGAGGTGACTGCGTAAGCTTAAAGGATCTGGCGGTCAACGGTAATGACCTTATAGAGCTTGGAATGAAGCCGGGAGAAGAAATAGGCGAAATGCTCAATCTGCTGCTTAAGATAGTAATCGAAAAGCCAATTGAAAATGACAGACAGGTATTGCTTGCGATTGTAGAAGGCAAGATATCCGATGAAAATAATTAAATCCAATATTTACGATATCCCATCAACATATTTTTAAAGAGCTATTCATAATATTAATTAGACTCTTCAAGACGTTGATGGGATTTTTATTTTGGAGGCGGAAATAGTGGATGTATTTGATCAGTTTGGGGTTCGCGTATATAGGACTGTAAGAAGCAGGGGTGCATTCGTATGCGAAACGAATAAGGGATATAAATTGTTTCGTGAAACCAATGAAGAAAAGGGCAAATACGCTAAAGAGGATTACATTACCTGTCAGGTTGCACTTAACGGCTATGAATATGTGGATGTTTTCGAAAGAACTGCCCAGGGCGAGCTCATAGCTGAGGATGAGGATAAGAAGCGTTATTATATGAAGAGATGGTTTGATGCCGGAGAATGTGATACAAAGGTTTATTCAGATATTTTAAATGCCTGTAATTCTATTGGCAGATTACATAAGGTTCTGGAAAAGGTGGATGTTAAAGCATACAAAAATGCGGCTGCAGATGTGGGTGAGAGTGAGGAAACGCCGGATAAATTTACAATTCCCGTGGCGGGAAATCTTGACGAAAAATACCGGAAAAAAATAAAGGAAATGCGTTCTGTCGGGAATTATCTTAAAAAGAAAAAGAAGAAATCTGATTTTGAGCGCAGAGCATTTGAAAATATGGCTCCTTACATAAAGGAGGCGGAAAAAACGCTTGAGCTTATAAATTCCTCAGGATATATGGGAGAATATGAAAAAGCCGTCGCAAACAGCACGCTGGTACATGGCTCCTGCAATCATCACAATATCCTGAACGGCAAGGGATATGTGGCGGCAGTAAGCTTTGAACGTGCCTGTATCAACGTGCCGGTAACTGATTTGTATGATTTTATGAGAAAGATTCTTGAAAAATATAACTGGGATATTAAGCTTGCATACAAAATGCTGGACGAATATGATAAGGCAAGGACAATCTCAAGCGCGGAGCTTGAAACCATAGCAGTTCTTTTTTCATTTCCGGAGAAATTTTTTAAGCTTATGAATCATTATTACAACTCATCCAAGGCGTGGCTTCCTGACAAGGACATAGAAAAGCTCGATACAGTGATAAAACAGAATGAGTCAAGATTAAGGTTTGTGGAATCCTTGAAATAATCGCAATAATAAAGTATAATAACCATATCTATGATTATTATTTGGCAGCAGACCTTTTTTGGAGAAAAATAAATGAATAAAGCTATTTTTTTGGATAGGGACGGCACAATAAATGTAGATATGGATTATTTGCACGAGTGTGACAAGCTAAGGTTTATAGAAGGCTCGGTTGAGGCGCTGAAGCTATTTAAGGAAAAGGGATACCTGCTTATCGTGGTTACCAACCAGTCCGGTGTAGGCAGGGGATATTTTCCGATGGAGGATGTGGATGCGGTAAATAATCATATGAATGAATTGTTAGAGGAATATAACATCAGGATAGATGCATTTTACTGCTGTCCGCATATTGAAAGGGATAATTGCGTATGCCGTAAGCCCAAGACCTATATGTATGAAAAAGCAGCGAGGGAATTTAATGTGGACATCAGTGCATCATATATGGTGGGTGACAAATATACGGATATTTTACCTGCAATAAGGCTTGGATGCGGATATGGACTTGTTCTTTCGGGGCACGATATAGACAGAAGGGTTTTGGAGGAACAAAAGGAGCATATATATAAAAATCTGCTGGAATTTGCCAATAGCATATGATGTGCCGTAACCGGCAGGAAAGTAATATATAGGAAGTGTAGCAATGGGGTTAAAAGGTAAGCTTGCAAAGGTGCTCAGATGGGTGAATATCTGGAGCGTTCAGTTTAAGGCGTCCGGACTTGATAATAAAAGAAGCAGCGACGATACGGGTAAAGTTTTGGTTATAAAGGTGGATGCCATCGGTGATTTTATCATATGGCTGGATAGTGCCAAGGAGCTGCGCAAATGCTTTCCGGATAAGCGGATAGTGCTTATGTGCAGCGGTGCCTGCGTTGATATAGCAAAGCATACCGGATATTTTGATGAGATAATCACACTCAATATCAGAAAATTTGAGTCTGACAATAATTATAGAAGAAGTGAAGAACAAAAGCTGTCAAAACTGTCCTTTGATGTTCTGGTGCAGACCGCATACTCAAGAACAATCCATATGGATATGCTGGCAGCCTGTATTCCTGCCCGGGTGAAGATAGGACTTGTCTCGGATGAAACAAGAACCAATCTCAGCAGATATATTGCGTTTAAGTCCAATACAAAGAAGCTGGACGCGGTTTATGACAGGCTGATTCCTACATCTAAGGAGTGGCTTATGGAGGTAAAACGCAATGCAGAGTTAATACGCGGGCTTGGCATTTCTGATTTCAAAACCCATATGCCGCAGCTTGCGGTTTATGAATGCGGGGAGGGCGTTGTGCCCAGACAGGAATATTATGTTATTTTCCCGGGTGCCAGTACACCCAAGAAAATGTGGGATATAGAGAAGTTTGCCAAGGTCGCTGATTATGTTTGCAGGGAGGAAAAGCTGACGGGCTATGTATGCGGAAGCAGTGATGAGCAGTGGCTCTTTGACAAGCTGAGAAAGGCCGCACTTCCTGATACTATGCTTTGTAATTATATGGGAAGGACCAGTCTTTTAGAACTGGGAGAAGTAATAAGAAATGCTAAGTTTGTAATAAGCAATGACACCAGCGGAATTCATTATGCTGCGGCAACGGATGTTCCGGCGGTATGTATACTTGGTGAATATAATTACGGAAGATTTTTGCCATATGATTGTGACGAAAATCAAAATAAATCCAAAATGATTATCTGCAATGCAAATATGCCATGTGCAAGATGTGCCGTAGGCAGGATGACGGCTGAGTGCAACAAATGTATGGCAGCAACCGGAAGATACCTGTGTGTTGACAGGATACCGGAGGAAATGGTAATTAAGGCAATTAGCGACATTATGAAAGAAAGTTGAGGTATCGTGATGACGAAGGATTCAATTCAGAATATATCAGCTGCACCCAAGAGGTTTTTGGTTATCGGGGATATTATGCTTGACAGGTATTGCAGCGGGTCTATCAACAGAATTTCACCTGAAGCACCGGTACCGGTACTTCGTTTTAAGGAGGAGAAAAACATCTTAGGCGGAGCTGCCAATGTTGCAACCAATTTGGTGGGAATTAACCAGAAGGTGGCACTTGCAGCGTGCATAGGAGCTGATGAGGCGGGCAGTCAGGTAAGAAGTCTGTTAAAAGAGCAGGGTATCGATGATGGGATGGTGCTGTGCGTCAATGACCGTCCGACAACACTCAAGATGCGTTTTGTAGCAGCAAATCAGCAGCTTCTTCGTGTTGACAATGAAAGCTGTCAGCCGTTAGCTGCAGAAAGTCAGGAAAAACTCCTTGAACTCATTGAAGACAGAATAAATGAATTTGATTTAGTGCTTCTTTCTGACTATATGAAGGGCGTGCTTTCATATGATTTTACCCAAAAAGTCATAGAAGCAGCCAATAAAAACCACAAAAAAGTAATAGTGGACGTAAAGGACCGCAACTGTTCAAAATACCGCGGCGCATGGCTTTTGAAGCCCAACAGAAAAGAACTTGGTGACCTTACGGGTATGCCGGTTGTGACAATGGAAGAGGTAGTTGCGGCTATGAAGCACCTAAAAGGCATTGCCGGTGTTAATACCGTTCTTGCCACGCTCGGTGCGGACGGAATGGCGTTTCTTGACGAGCAGGATAATGTTATATTTGAAAAATGTGATTCCCGCAAGGTATATGATGTTGTAGGTGCAGGTGATACAGCGTTTGCTTATGTTGCGTCCGCACTGGCGTTTGGCTTTAGCGGCAAGGATATGTTAAGAATGGCAAATGCCGCATCTTCAATCAAGGTGACAAGATTCGGAACGGCGGTTGTTTCAATCGGAGAGGTTGTGGACGAGCTTTTTTGCGGTGTCAACAAAATTCAGACCAAGGATACTATTGAGGCTGTGCTGGCAGACCGCAGAAATAAGAAAATAGTTTTCACAAACGGCTGCTTTGACATTCTTCATATAGGGCATATTAAATATCTCAAGGAAGCTAAAGCCATGGGAGATATACTTGTTCTCGGACTTAATTCGGATGCATCCGTAAGGCGCCTTAAGGGAGAATCAAGACCGATTAATAAACAGCAGGACCGTATGGAAATGCTTGCAGAGATGGAATTTATAGATTACGTGGTGCTTTTTGAGGAGGATACGCCATATGACCTTATTACAAGGGTAAGACCGGATATTCTCGTAAAGGGCGGAGATTATGACGTTGACAGCATCGTGGGCGCAGATTTTGTGAGGGCTAACGGAGGCAGCGTCGAAGTGATTCCTTTTGTCGAAGGAAAGTCCACAACTAATATCATAAATGCAATGAAAGAAAAGGAGACAGCAAAATGAGTATTATTGTTACGGGCGGCGCCGGATTTATCGGAAGCTGTATTGTTGCAAAGCTGAATGAAATGGGTATGGAGGACATTTACATTGTTGATAATGTTAATACCTCGGAGAAGTGGATGAACCTGCGCAATAAGAAATACATCCGCTACTATCACAAGGATGAATTTCTGACCGAAATTAATAATATTCCGGACGTTTCGGCGGTCATTCATATGGGTGCTTGTTCAGCAACAACGGAAACGGATTTTGATTATCTTTATAAGAATAATTATCTGTATACCATTGCACTTTGGAAATACTGCACTGACAGGCAGATAAGCTTTCTGTATGCGAGCTCTGCTGCAACGTACGGCGGCGGTGAGCTGGGCTTTGATGATAAAATGGATATAAATGCGCTTATGCCGCTTAACAGGTATGGCTATTCCAAGCAGATTTTCGACATCTGGGCACAAAAGCAGTCTGAACGCCCGAAGCAGGTTGTCGGAATGAAGTTCTTTAATGTATATGGACCAAATGAATATGCCAAGGGCAGAATGGCAAGTATGATTTATCACGGATTTAAGCAGGTGATGGAGGACAACTGCATCAAGCTTTTTAAATCGCACAGGGCAGGATATGAAGATGGAGGGCAGCTGCGTGATTTTGTATATGTAAAGGATATCTGCAAGGCTATTGCGTTTTTCCTTGAGCATCCTGAGGTCAGCGGATTGTTTAATCTCGGAACAGGCAGTGCGGCGACCTTCAGAACCCTCGGTGAGTCGGTGTTTGAAGCACTGGGAAGGACACCGAATATTAAATATATAGATATGCCGATGGATTTAAGGGAAAAGTATCAATATTATACACAGGCTGATATCACGAAACTCAGAAGTGTCGGTTATACCGATGATTTTGCAGACATAAGAGAGGGTGCGGCAGATTATGTTCAGAACTATCTTGCGCAGAATTTCAAGGTCTGGTAGGAGAGAGATATGAAAAGATTATGCAGTATTTTGCTGATAGTTATTATTGCGGTATTTGCAGGCGGCTGCTCTTTTGACGGCACGGATAAGTCTTCACAGCTTATAAACGGCAGCCAGATTACACCGATGCCAACCACCAAGGCATCTGACAGCGATACGCAGGGAATATCGTCGGAGCCGGGCAGCAGCACGTGTACGGCAGTACTCATAAAAAGAAATACAACCAGACAGACCATTACCGTCAGGGATATTTACAGCGGTGATGACTATGTATTGTCTTATACCGGCGGAACGGATGTAAAGGACAGATACGATCAGGTAATTTCAATGGCACAGCTTGAAATCGGAGAAATTCTTGATGTGTCCTATGACGAGGAGCAAAATAAGGCAAAAACGGTTTGTGTCAATAAAGATGCGTTTGAAAGCAACAACATTATGGGCTTTAAGGCGACATCCTCCAAACAGACCATTACATTTGGCAGTGCAAGCTATATGTATACAGATAATATTACCGTAATTTCGGGAAATAAGCTGATAACTCCGGCGGAAATTTTAAACAGGGATATTGTTACCGTGCGGGGAATAAGCAATAAAATATACTCAGTTACGGTGGATAAGGGACACGGATATCTCACATTTTCCGGAATTGAGCAGTTTATAGGCGGAATGGTTGAAATCGGAAACAGTTTTCTGTATACGGTTTCGGAGGATATGCTTATTCCTGTTCCCGAGGGTGAATACGAGATAATTATGAGCAATGATAAAACACAGGCCTCAAAGACTATCTATATCAGTCAGGGTGCAACTGTTACGGCGGATTTTTCTGATTATAATCCTCCTGCAAGCAAGACAGGAACAGTTGAATTTCAGATTCTGCCGAAGGGAACCGACCTGTTTATTGAAGGAAATAAGACGGAATATGATGAGCCGGTTGTGCTTAATTACGGAGAGTACCTTATTAATCTGGTATCGGACGATTATCCGACATACACTACAAGAATCACCGTGGATTCAACATATATGATTAAGAAATTTGATTTGAATGAATTGACGGAGGCTGCAAATCAGCAGGTGGACAGCGGAGCAGAGAATGTATCACAAGCTGCGTCAACAACTGCAACAGCCGCAACTACAACAACTGCTGCAGCTACAACCGCAACAACCGCAGCAACAGCTACGACAACAACAGCAGGTACCGGCAATTCAAATACAACAGCGGGGGCAGTTACGGTAAATATTACAGAACCGTCCGGAGCAGGCGTTTATGTAGATAATGTATACGTTGGTACGGTGCCGCTTACAATTAATAAAAATATTGGTGAATATGTAATAACCTTTGAACGGCAGGGTTATATAACCAAGAGCTATATTGTTGATATTGACAGTACGGACGGAGAACAGACATTGAGTTTTCCGGAAATGAGCGAGGAGTAATACTTTGAAAACAAAGGTGTCCGGATGCATTGTCACATATAATAACAGTGACATTATCTGTGAATGTATTGAAACAGTTCTAAAAAATACGCAAAAGGTTGATTTTACGTTATACGTTGTGGATAATGCGTCTACTGACAATACCGTTGAGCTGGTAAGGGCTAACTTCCCGCAGGTGGAGATTATAGAAAACACCTCCAATGCCGGCTTCGGACGCGGACATAATGCGGTGCTCGACAGGCTTGATTCCACCTACCATGCAGTTATTAATCCCGACATTACGCTTGAGGGAGAGGTTATTTATGAGCTATGCTGTTATCTGGAGGAACATCCGCAGGCAGCAATGATAACTCCGCAAATCAGAAATGAGGACGGAAGTGAGCAGTATCTTCCGAAGTACGGACCGACAATAAGGTTCGCTATTCTCAGTAAGCTAAAGCCGTTTAGATATTTAAGGAAAATATATACAAGGGAGCAGGAAAACATATCAAAGCCTGTTGAAACAGAGTTTTGCACGGGCTGTTTTTTTGTTATCCGCACCGTACAATTCCAAAGCTTAAAGGGCTTTGATCCGAGATATTTTATGTATTGTGAGGATGCGGACCTTTCAAACCGTGTAAGGCAAAGCGGAAAGATAATCTTTTATCCGCAGGTATATGCAGTACATAAGTGGAAGAGGGATAATACAAAAAGTCTCGGAGGCATATTAAGGTTTATGAATTCACTTATGAAGTATTTTGCAAAATGGGGAGTAAAATTCTGACACAGATGAAAGATATCAGGCTATTCGGAATTATGATTGTATACAATAAAAATATTAAGGACACGGTCACGTATAAAAGCCTGACCGGAAAAGATATCCGTATGACAGTGTGCGATAACAGTGAGGGAGATTTTGGCAACAGTGCAGCAGCGAAGAACGGAGGGTATGATTATATCCGTATGAATGGCAATGCGGGGCTTGCAAAAGCCTATAACAGTGCGCTTAATCATATATTTTCCAATATGTCCTTGTCGGACGATGACCTGATATGTCTGTTTGATGATGACACAGAAGTGCCTGAAGAGTATTTTGAGGTTATCAAAAAGAGTGACGGACAGATAATACTGCCGGTGGTAAGCGACGGACTTGGGATAATGTCACCGGTCAGAATGAAAGGTTCCATAGCGGCAAGGTTTAAGAATAAAAATCAGATTTTTGCCTGTGATGAGAGGCAGCTTTCGGGAATAAACAGCTGCATGGCAATTCGGGCAGGCATACTAAGAACTTATAGATATAATGAAGAAATGTTTCTTGATTATATTGACCATAAGTTTATAATGGATATGAGGAAGAGGAATATTTATCCCAAAGCGGCAAATATTTCCGTTACGCAGAGCTTTTCAGCAGTGGAGGATGATAAGGAGCGCGCGCGAGTGAGATTTTCACTCCAGAAAAAGGATTTAAGGATTTTTTATGCAGATAACCGGCCCGGTTATTATTATGTGGTGTTAAAGAAGCATATAAAGCTTACTCTTAAATACAAAGACATAAGAATGTTACTTAAATAAATTCAGGAAGGTGAGTAAAATGAAAATTTCGGTGGCTATGGCAGTGTATAATGGGGAAAAATACGTTCGTGAACAGCTGGATTCTATTTTGTGCCAGATTGACAGAGATGATGAGGTGTGCATTTCGGTGGACCCGTCTACGGATGACAGTTACAGAATGCTTATCAAGATGAGTGAGGAGGAGCCGAGAATCAAGGTCGGGATGGGACTCGGACAGGGAATCAAGAAAAATTTTGAGCAGGCGATAAAGATGTGCACGGGCGATATTATTTTTCTTTCAGACCAGGATGATGTCTGGAAGGAGGATAAGGTAATAAGGGTTCTGGAGTGCTTTGGTGATGCGGATGCATTGCTTGTGCTGCATGATGTGACAGTTATGAACGCTGACCTTACAAAGACACAGATAGAGTCATTTTTCTCATACAAGGAGTGCAAGCCGGGACTTTTAAACAACGTAATCAAAAATTCATATATGGGCTGTGCCATGGCTTTTCGTAAGGAGCTTGTTCCTTACATACTGCCGATTCCGTCATCCGTGCCTATGCATGACCAATGGATAGGACTTGTTGCAGAGAAAAAGGGCAAGGTTGTTTTCCTTCCGAAGCGTCTTACCAAATACAGACGTCATGGTGATAATGCAACGGACATTACACATTCAGATGCAGGAAATATGCTTAAATGGAGAACGCAGATATTAGCTGCTCTCATGAAGGTTAAATAATTTATTTTCAGGAGTTGATATGAAACGATTTTTAGCCAGTATCGGAAGCTTAATAGTATTCATAATGAAAATGCTGTTGTATTCTGTACTGTATTTAATATTTTTCCGGTTATT
This sequence comes from uncultured Alistipes sp., assembly GCA_964403785.1. Lineage (GTDB taxonomy): Bacteria > Bacillota > Clostridia > Lachnospirales > Lachnospiraceae > MGBC120314. The sequence goes on along the minus strand of CAYOHM010000011.1, from coordinate 9,637 downwards.
TTCAAGTAAACACTGGCCTTTGGGAAATCTTTCCAGAACACTGGGCGTAACCTCAATCACCTTTGTTTCCGTGGGTATTTTACTGTTGATGGTGTACGGCGGTTTTGACATCGGAAAGAAAAAGAGTAAGCCGATTATATATTCAGTGGGACTTGCCACGATAATCACGGACATCATTACGTGGCTTGTGCTGTGTATCATGCTTACCAATCCTAACTATAACGTCACGTTTACACTTGAGGACCCGGATCTGCTCATCCTTGTAATGGCACTTCAGCTTGTGGTTATTATTATATTTGCATATCTGGGTAATTTCATTTACTTTAAGATATATGACCCGGAAAAGTGCTGCCTTATAACCTGCAGCAGGGAAAATGCCGGCGGGCTTTTCAGGGCAATCGAGAAGTTTAAGAAGCAGTATGAAATAGTATTTGTTGATGAGTATAATGATGCAAGGGTTTTCAGGCATATTGACAGGGTGGATACCGTATTTCTTCACGAGGTGCCGGTGGCAGAGCGTGAAGCGATAGTTGAATATTGCTATAAGAACTTCAAAAATATATACTATACTCCTGAAATTGCTGATATCGTCCAAATTAATTCAAAGCATCTTGTACTGGATGATGTGTCACTGGTAGCTGCACCGGTAAAAGAGCTCACTATTGAACAGAAAATCATTAAAAGAATTATGGATATTATGATTTCGCTGGCTGCGATTGTAATATCAAGTCCTATATGGCTTATATGCGCGGTTGCGATTAAGGCATGCGACAAGGGACCGGTATTTTACAGACAGAATCGTGTCACCAAAAACGGCAAGGTTTTTTCAGTGCTTAAGTTCAGGACAATGAGGGTAAATGACGAGCATCGTTCGGTTACGGCTGATGACGATAGAATTACGCCGGTAGGCAGATTTCTGCGCAAGTACAGAATTGACGAGCTGCCACAGTTTATCAACATTCTGATGGGCGATATGAGTGTAGTCGGTCCAAGACCGGAAATGATTGAAAATGTATATAATTACACAACGGAGCTGCCTGAATTTGAATACAGGCTTCGTGTGAAGGCGGGGCTTACCGGATACGCCCAGGTAGAGGGAAAATACAGTACAACACCGAAGGATAAGCTTATGCTTGACCTTATGTATATTGAAAATTACAGTTTCCTGAAGGATATCAAGCTTATTATGATGACCCTCATCGTTCTTCTTAAAAAGGACAGTACTGAGGCATTTGACAATCACAAGGAAATTGACTGGAAGAAATATAAAAAGAGGTAGTTATGTGCGGAATTTTTGGTGCAATAAATATAAATATCAGTGAAGAAAAGGCAATGTCCTGTCTTAACCAGATTGAACACCGCGGACCTGACGGATGGGGTCTTTATCAGAAAGACGGTGTTACGCTCGGGCACAGAAGGCTTGCCATTCTTGACTTAACCGATAACGGAAAACAGCCAATGTCTTATGCCAATGAGAGATATTGGCTTGTTTTTAATGGAGAAATTTATAATTTTATAGAAATAAGAAATGAATTAAAAGAAAAGGGATATACATTTTCAAGCGATACGGACTCTGAGGTGATTCTGGCTGCTTTTATGGAGTGGCAGGAGGACTGCCAGATGCACTTTAACGGGATGTGGGCGTTTGCAATCTGGGATACCGTATCAAAAAGACTTTTTATGAGCAGGGACAGATTCGGTATCAAGCCGCTGTATTTTGCACGTCTTTCAAAGGATGCTTTTGCCTTCGCATCGGAAATGAAGCCATTGCTGCCCCTCCTTGAAAATGTTGAGAGCAATCCTGACGCATTTGCGTTATACAGAAGCAGGGTGCATTACGAAAATCAGCCGGAATGTATCATAAAGGGAATAGAAAGATTTCCGGCAGGGAACTGCGGCTGGTATGAGGATGGGAGGCTGACCATAAGACAGTGGTGGAATACGCTCGATAATCTTATCGACGTGCCGGAGGATTATGACGAACAGGTGGAGATGTTCAGACACCTTTTTCTTGATGCCTGTAAATTGCGAATGAGAAGTGATGTCACAATAGGCACGGCACTCAGCGGCGGACTTGATTCAAGCGCCGTAATCTGCGCAATGGCTGACATCGCCCGAAACGAAGGCGACAGCAGAATTGCAGATGACTGGCAGCACGCATACGTGGCGTGCTTTCCGGGCACCAACCTTGATGAGTCCGCTTATGCAAGAAAGGTGACGGAGCATCTGGGGATTGCCAGCACGTTTCTGGATATTGATGATACGGTTTCGCCTGAACAGCTTTACAAATATATTTATCAGTTTGAGGAGCTCTACACAAATATGCAGGTTCCGATGATTAAGATTTACGAACAGGAGAGAAACTATAATACATTGGTTTCCATTGACGGACATGGCGCTGATGAACTTTTCGGCGGATACAGCTTTGATGTTGTGAAGGCTTTGGCTGATGCAAAGGATAAAAGCGGCACCGATATGATTGTAAAGACATATATGGATATGAATAATGACGGTGATGTGGAGTTTTCTTCCCGGGAGTTTAAGAAAATGAAGCATAAGCTTTTCCTTGACTATACGGCAAAGCAGGAAATAAAGAAGCTTATAGGAAGACCGCTTGTAAAGAGTGCATATATGGAACATCCCGCATTTAAGGAAATGGACAATCTCAATAAGACATTATTTGTATCGACCCATGAGACCATTTTGCCTACGCTTCTTAGAAATTATGACAGAACAAGTATGATTAACGGTGTCGAGATAAGAATGCCGTTTATGGATTACAGGATTGTTCAGTTTGCATTTTCAATAGGTTATAAGTCCAAGATAAGAAACGGCTTTAGCAAGAATATAATCAGGGACGCCCTTGCACCGTATATGCCGCATGATATTGCATACAGAAAGGGCAAAATCGGTTTTAATGCTCCGATTCTTGATTGGCTTAAGGGCGCTTACAGGGAATTATTCGAGGATATTACGGCATCTCAGGGCTTTATGACAAGTACACTTGTTGACAATCCTGCTGCAGTCAGAGCACTTTTTCAGGAGGTGCTGGCAGGCAGGAGGGGATTTTATGAAGCAAGCCTTGTTTGGAATGAAGTTCAGATTTATATGTGGGAGCAGATGTTTATACAGAATATAAAGGGCTTATACTGATGAACTGCCATATTTTGCTGGAAAAAATATATGTTCTATGGTAAAATGCTTAGGTGTATATTTACCTCTAAGGAGAAGTTTAAATGGAAAGTAAAAGTGTGAGAAAAGCGGATATTATCAATATTTTAACTTATATGATTAAAAAATGGTTCATAATAATTCTTGTCGGAATTGTTTTTGCCGGTATTATGGGCGGGTATCAGTTTTACAAATATAAGGTGCAAAGGACCAATGAGGACTATGCAAATGCGCATTATATTGCGCCTGTATACGGGTCATTTACGGTTTATATAAGCAACTATGACGGCAGCGAGAACTATTATAACCGTATAGAGGATGTTACTGCGATTGTAAGAAGCTATGATTCACTGGATAAGCTCTCCAAAAAGGATAATATTGCAGTAAATTATACCACAATGTATAACTGCGTGGCTGTGGTTAATGTCGGTATGAATATGCTTGAAATCAGTGTTGAGGGCTCACTCATCGGCTATGACCAGGAGGGCGTAGTAAAGCTTGCTAAGGATCTTAGCGAAATTGTAATGGATACCTTTAATAAGCAGCTTGGAGAGGGAAGTGTTCTTCTTATGGACGAGCCGCATGCCAACGCCTATGTTCTTCAAAAATCAATAACACTTGATGAGAGTGAGGTAAAGACAATCACGAAAAAGGGCGTAATCAAGATTGCGTTTATCGGCGGGGTAATCGGCTGTGTAATCGGTGCGGTTGCTGTATTATTTGCTCTGCTTTTAAGTACGGTATTAAGAACGCAGCAGGAGGTTGTTGAGTGTTACGAGCTTCCACTTCTTGGCGCGATTAACCATAATGCCGTGGATGAGGAAGAATATAAGAGAGTTTTATTAAAGATAGAAGACGATAAAACTATTGCGGTTATTTCGGCAACTGACCGTGAATACAGAAGTGAGCAGGCGCAAATGTTGTGTAAAAACGCAGCTGTCAACGGCAAAACGGCTCTTTTGGTGGATATAGCCACAGGAGGAGAGATATCCGAAAACGGCTTGTACAGACTTTGCACAGGTAAAGCGGATGCGTTATCAATGGTAAAAGATACGGATAAGAAGTCGGTAAAGAAGGTTGAATGGACGGATGCCACGGACGGGGACATTGATTTGTTCACGAATGAGAAGTTTGAGGAGGCTCTGGCGTTATTTAGGGATAAGTTTGACTATGTATTTGTAAGCTGTCCGGCAATGCTGGCTTCAGCAGCAGCCTTGGGAACTGCGCTGCTGTGTGATGGTGTCATTTTAACGGCAGGCAGCGGTGTCGTAAGAGAAGAGGATGCCAACAGGGTTAAGCTTAATTTAAAGCAGAATGGTATTTGCTGCGATGGACTAATATATGTGAAGTAGTTGGAGATAGTTATAGATGTTAATAATTAAGTTATTGCTGGCCGCTGTCTGCACGGTGGCTGTTCCGACAGTACTGGGTGCAATACTTACCGGACATATGGATGAGAGGTTTCGTAACCATCTGCTCTCAAAATGGGTTATGGGAATTGCGCTTATGTTCTGTGAATTACAGCTGATGGCAGTTCCTATGATAATAAAAGATATGCAATTCCACACCCTGTTTAATGTTTATGTCGCATTTATAATCGCACAGGCTATATTCGGGGTGTTCAGATATGGCAAACAGATTATGGACGAGGTAATGCAGATTCCCAAAAGAACTGCGAAAAACGGTTTTCTGGGAGCCTTGCTTATTCTTAGCATAATTGTGCAGGGCTTTATGCTCAGCTACTTTGAGCATACGGATGATGATGATGCAAGATTTGTTCCGAGTGCTGTCGCAGCCGTGGAGAAGGATATGATGTTTGAGGAAAATCCCGTCACCGGTGAGCTGATGTACAGCAGGATATCAGAGGTATTTAAGGATATGGTATCGCCGTGGATAATGTTTTGGGCGATTTTAAGCAAGGTAACTATGTTTCATCCTGCCATACTGATGCACAGTGTTGTTCCGATTATATTTATTCCGCTTGCATATGCGGTATACTGGCTTATGGCAGGTGTGCTGTTCGGCGATGAGAGCGAGAAAAAGGTTGTTTTTGTGGGAATTATCAGCCTCATCCATTATTTCAGCGGATATTCAACATATAATAACGGTGCATTTCTGCTGTTAAGAATCTGGCAGGGCAAAGCATTATATGCGGCTATATTTGTTCCGCTGCTGCTTATTATGGCATTCAGGCTCTTTCAAAGAGAAGCCTCTGACAGGTGGGATTATATTGCAATGGCGGTAATAAATTGCGGCGCCTGTCTGACCTCCGGCTTCGGAATAGTGCTCACAGCATTGTTTGGTGCAATTATTTCTGTAATTTACGGCATCGCAAAAAAATCACCTAAAAAGATGATTGCAGTATGGCTTACGATTATTCCATGTGCCATTTACGGATTTTTGTATGCGTTTGGAGCTAATCTTTTCAGATAGAAGGTAGTTTTATGTTAGATTTGGTAAATGTGGCATGGCAGGAATATGCCAAGTTCTTTGGCGGCAGTCTGTACATATATTTTGCATATGTTTCCATGCTGCGGATTTTTATAAAGGATAAAAAAAAGAGGGCTGTTCTTTTTGTTTTTCCGATAGTCCTTTTGGCAGTATTTTTCAATCCGATATTTGTTAAGGTTATGTATTATAAGTACTTTTTCGGAACCTATTGGAGAGTTTTGTGGCTGCTTCCGGTTACCGTAATTAATGCATACACGGCGGTCGATATTATTTTTTCGATGAATAAGAAATTCAAGAGATACCTGTGTATGGCGCTTGTCGGAGTAATTATCATTCTTTCGGGAAAGCTTATTTACAATACGGATAATTTTGCGTTCAGGAAGAATTGGTACAAGCTGCCGACGGTGGTTTCGGAGATAGGCTACAATATTGCACATTATTCAACTGACTCATGGTATCCAACTATTATAGTACCTAACGAGTTATACTGCTCAATGCGCCAGTATTCGTCCTCATACAGGCTCCTCTACGGAAGAGATGCGGAAGGATATATGTCGGGAATAGAGTCCGACGAGATACAGACCATTTATGAGGAAATGTGTAAGGAAGAGCCGGATGTGGAGCTGATTGTTTCTCTGGCAAGAAAATATGAGGTAAATAACATAATCTTCAATATGGATTATCATAAGCTAACAAAGAATCCGGAGGATTATGGCTGCAGATATTGCGGCGATACGGAAAATTACCGTTATTATCAGATTATGTATTAATAATTAATTGGAGAAGCTACGTGGAAAATCCCATAAAAAATCGAAATGCAAGGGTGGCATATTATGTCTACTTTCTGTCAATGATAGCACTTAAGGCACTGGGCTTTGCCTCAAATGCTGCAGGCTTTAAGGTAGTATTCGTAATTGCACTTGCATTTCTGGCGTTAAAAATTATATATACGAAGTATGAGCCCATGGAGCTTATGTGTATAGTTACGCTTGTTTTGCTGAGCACGATAGGTTTTTTCAGGGCTAAAGAGCAGACCTATTTTCTGGCGGCAATTTCGATTGCCGGTATGAAGGGAATTAATTTCAGGGATTTGTGCAAAAAAACCTTCTGGGTACATTTAGTTGGCTCGTTTATAGCTGTTGTGGGCTCAATGCTTGGATATTTTCAGGACAATGTCCAGATTATCGATGCAGCGACGGGTGCGGGCTATCACACCTACGGCTATTCTGATTTTAATGTACTTTTCGTTAATATGTTCGTTATAGCTGCACTGTTAATTTACATAAGATACGAAAAGCTGGGCATTTTGGAATTTGTACTGACAAATGCACTTTTATATTGGACGTACCGTGCCTGCCACAGCAGGACGGGATATTTTTTGTTCCTTGGAATGTGGGTCATAATTTTGCTGGATAAATGGGTGCTTTCAGACAAAATCAAACGCAAATTATACGGTATTTATACATTCGCACCGTTTGCTGCGGTGGCACTGAGCTTTATATTGCCTTATCTCTACGAGATATATGGCAAGACCAAGGTAATGTATGAGATAAATCACGTTCTCACCGGACGAATTTTCATAATGAATTACTACCTTAAGCTGTATCCGTTTACACTTTTTGGAAATACATACGAATTCTGGCTTCACAATGCCGGAGAGATTTTGGAGATAGTGGATAACCTGTATGTTACGATTTATCTGTATTCGGGCATTGTAATGCTAATTCTTTATGTGATGGGCATATATATGCTACTTCGCAGACTTTATAAAAACAGATATGACATAGAACTGATTCTTCAGGCAATCATATGCATATATGCATTTATGGAGGAGTATCCTCTTAATCCTTCGGTCAATCCATTTGTGGTGCTTATCGCATGGGTTATATTTAAGGGGAATATGGTAAGGGGTGATGAAAATGAAGAGAGTAGTAATAATAACCAACATACCGTCTCCGTACAGGGTTGATTTTTTTCATTACCTTCAGACAAATGTTTCGGAGTATGAATTTCATATAGTTTACTCATCCGTCAGAAATACGTCAAGACAGTGGCATGCAGATGAGGACAGGATATTAAATTCTACCTTCCTTAAGTCCAAAAATATAAAGATTAAAAAACGTTATGATGAGCATGATATTTATATCCCATACGGTGTCGGAAAGGTTCTTGACGGGTTAAAACCGGATGTTGTTGTCGCAATGGAATACAATCCGACAATTATTATGGCAATGCACTGGTGCCGGAAAAATAAGGTAAAGTATATCAGCTGGACGGACGGCACTTTATTTTCCGAGCGAAACATAGGCAGGCTTCAAAAACTGTGCAGAAAATATATTATAAGCAGGGCGGATGCGTTTATTGCAAGCAGTCATGCCTCAAGAGAAACCCAGATTGCTTATGGCGCCGAACCGGATAAATGCTTTATAAGCTATCTCACGGTTGACATCCAAAAGTATATCCGTAAGAAGGATAATTATGATAATAAGCAGCTTGTCTGTGTGGGAGGTCTTATTGTAAGAAAAGGAGTGGACCTGCTTCTTTCGGCAATGGCGCTGTGTGATTCGTCCGTTACACTCGTGGTAGTCGGAGAAGGGTGTGAGAAGGACAGACTTATAAAGCAGGCGCAGGAGCTTGGAATAGCTGACAGGGTCAGCTTCACCGGTTTTTTGGAAGGTGAGGAGCTGTACAGATGTTATTCCCAGAGTGCAGCATTTGTTCTTCCCACAAGGGAGGACTGCTTCGGACTTGTCATACTTGAGGCTATGTGTGCGCACCTGCCGGTAATTTCGTCAAAATATTCCGACGGGGCGGCAGACCTTGTGGAGGATTATGTGACCGGAAGAATAGTGGACCCATATGATGCAAAGAAATTTGCAGAGGTAATAGATAATATGCTTAGCAATCCGCAGGAGCTTCGCAAAATGGGCGAGGCGGGCTTTGAAAAAATCAATGAATTTGCATTTGAAAACGTAAGCAAAGGCTATATAGAGGCAATTAACAGTGTGATGTAGGATTTGGAGAAAAATATGAAAACTATTAAAATGATGCTGGAAGTTTTTGACAAAAAACAAAAAAGAGCGTTGGTTTGGCTCCTTTTTGCAATACTTATCGGAGCAGCCGTGGAGCTTGTCAGCATTTCATCCGTTCTTCCTTTTGTTGAGATGATAACTGACCCGGATGAAATGCTAAATAACGAATATGTACATATGGTGAGCCGCATAACGGGCATAACGGATTTTGGACGTCTGGTATGTGTAATGTGCGGGATTATCATAACGCTTTTTGTTGTGAAGAACATATATGTGGTTTATTTAAGCAATTTTCAGTACAGATTCACCTATTACGGACTGCGTGACCTTTCAAGCCAGGTGATGAACGGATATATGGAAAAGAGTTACCCGTTCTTCCTTAATCACAACAGTGCTGAGCTTTTAAAGAGTGTTCAGACGGATACCAATATGTTTTATGTGACGGTACTCAATTCAACACAGCTTCTTTCTGAGTGCTTTGTGGCAGCGGCACTGGTTGTTTATCTCGTATTTCAGGACCCTGTGATTGCGGTTTCTATGGCGGTTGTACTTGGCATATTTGCTTTTTTGTTTATGAGAGGCTTTAAAAAGGCATTTAAGAGAATGGGTAACCAGTACCGTGATTACGTTGAGGCACAGATTAAATGTATGCACCAGTCCTTTGGCGGTATCAAGGAAATTAAAATTTCCGATAATGAACAGTTTTTTAAGGATGAGTTCTGGGACATAGCAGCGGGGCTTGCCAAAAATCAGGTAAAGAACGGACTGTATAATGCAATTCCGAAGCCTATGATGGAAACTATGGTAATCGCCGTAATTTTAGTCATTGTTGCTGTTAAGGTTATGGCGGGAAGCGCAGCCTCCTCATTTATACCTATAATTTCGGTATTTGCGCTTGCAGCCTTCAGACTTCTACCGTCAGTAAATAAGATTTCCTCCTATGTTGGTGTAATTATGTATAACAAGGTGGCGGTTGAGGAGGT
>CAYOHM010000010.1:25056-36646 GCA_964403785.1 uncultured Alistipes sp. | reverse complement strand
ACATATCTTGAAACGAAAAACAGACCTATTTACATAGCCAAGGAAAAAAAGTAGTTTTGTTGAAAAAAGAATAATCATAGTGTATACTAATTGAGAATTTTATAGGTAATAAAAGAAAGGAAAACGTATGGTTTTCTCATCAACCGTTTTTTTGTTTATTTTTCTTCCTTTAGTACTCCTTTTGTACTATAACCCGTTTGTTAAGGGCAGAAAATACAGGAACTGTATTTTGCTCATCGCCAGCCTGTTTTTCTACGCATGGGGTGAGCCTGTATTTGTATTTATTATGTGCTTTTCTATCATCCTTAACTGGAAGCTGTGTATAGTGATGGACGGGAAGGAAGGCAGCGCAAGACGCAGTTATATGTTGTTTTTGGCAGCGTACAATCTTGGACTGCTTTTTGTATTTAAATATTTATCGTTTGTTAGCCGGAATTTGGGGCTTTTGCTTAATAATGACAGTATAGTGCTTAATATCGCACTTCCAATTGGTATTTCTTTTTTTATATTTGAAACAATGTCATATATGTATGACGTTTACTACCAAAGCTGCAAGGCACAAAAAAGTCTTTTAAATGTTGCGCTTTATATTTCAATGTTCCCGCAGTTGGTTGCTGGACCGATTGTCCGTTACAGCGTTGTAAGCGAGGATATTGAGAATAGGCAGGAGAATTTTGACAGTTTTGCCGATGGAATTTATCGATTTATATATGGTCTGGGCAAGAAGGTTATAATTTCAAATAATATTGCCATAGTGGCGGACAAGGCATTTGAGCTTTGCACACAAAGAGAGCTTTCCACATCAATGGCTTATGTTGGCGTGCTTTCGTATATGCTCCAGCTTTATTTTGACTTTTCAGGTTATTCGGATATGGCAATTGGTCTTGGCAAGCTGTTTGGATTTACCTTTGACGAGAATTTTGACTATCCGTATTTATCACAATCTATTACCGAGTACTGGAGAAGATGGCATATTTCACTGGGGACGTGGTTCAGGGACTATGTGATGTATCCTGTTATGAGAAGCGGCTGGATGAACAGGCTTCGTGATTTCTCAAAGGCAAAATGGGGGAAGAGCGCTTCTAAGACAGTTACAACCGTTGCAGGAACTGCCGTTGTCTGGATACTTACAGGTATCTGGCATGGCGCTGACTGGACTTTTATTTTATTCGGTATATATCATGGTATATTTGTGATACTGCCGATAGTGTTTAAGAATCAGATAAAAAGGACGGAGGATAAATTCCACCTTAGTTCAAATAAGGCAGCAAAGCTACTTCGAATCATCAGAACATTGATTCTTGTCGGAATTGGCGACATTTTATTCAGGGCGGATACCCTGTCGGATGCAATTAATTTTTATGGGGTGCTTCTTGGCATTAATTCAGCCAAGGCAGGGCAGTATGCATCGTTTTATCTTTGGAATTTTAAGTATCTGTTTATAATAGGTATTATCGGCAGCTTTCCGGTTCTTGGTGTTATTAAGAATTCCAAGCTTAGCAAGAAGGCTTTTGCCGTAATTGAGCTGCTGCTTCTTATGTGTATACTGTTTGTAAGTGTAAGCTACCTTGTGAGAGGAACGTATAATCCGTTTGTATACTTTAACTTCTAAAGGGCAGAAAGGAGCTGTTATGAAAGTTCATCATATAGGTTATCTTGTAAAGAGTTTATCCGGTGCAAGAGAAGAATTTTTAAAGCTTGGCTATATGGGTGATGAAGTCACCAGGGATGATTACAGAGGAATAGATATCTGTTTTATGGATAACGGCGGATGCAGGGTGGAACTTATAAGTCCGTTCAGGGATGATTCCATGGTGAGTGGACTCATAAAAAAATACAAAAATTCTCCGTACCATATATGTTATATTACAGAAAACCTCGAGCAGGAAATTGATAATTTAACTGCAGACGGTTATGTACAGATGGGAGAGGCTAAAGAGGCTCCTGCCATTGACGGACGAAGAGTGGTTTTTTTAATGAATTCTGAAATCGGTATTATTGAAATTGTTGAGGAATGATTAAGGAGAAATAAATGAACAGCGAAAAGGTGTGCAGACGTATTACCTGCATTGTGTTTATTGCTTTTATTTCTGCATTTACGATATTGATATTAAGTCAGTTCGTAATTAAAAATGTGTTTATAGAAATGCTGGGTATGGATAACAGTATTACTATGATGTCGGTTACCGGCGCAAGTGACGGAATGGTCGACATAGACTGGGAAGAATTATACCCGTTTAAGCAAACAGATACACAAACGGATGATGAGCAGCAAACAGCCCAAACTGAAAATATAGTGCTTGCGAAGGTAAAATCACTGATAGATGTAATTGATAAATACAGCAGCGATTATCTTCCATTTAAGGAATATCTGAAAATTCCGAGTGGTCTGTTTGACCGTGCAATAAATAACCGTATGGTGGATACGGATAATGTATACATCCATACGGGGAAGGATGGACTTATAGTCAGAAGTCCGTTTTATCAGGAATTTACGGATGAAGAACTTGATGCGCAGGAACTTGTTGACAGCGTGAGCTCGCTCAATGATTTTCTGTCGGATAAGGGGATAGATTTACTCTATGTTCAGGCACCCATAAAAGAAGATAAGTATGACAGCGATTATGTGAATGAGTATGGGCTGAGCTATGAAAACAGACTTGCAGACAGCCTGATTACCGGACTTGAACAAAATGATATTGATGTACTTGACCTTCGTCTGGAGTTAAAAAATTCCGGAATGGATTGTTATGATGCATTTTTTGTGACGGACAATCATTGGACAATTGAAACGGCATTCTGGGCAACTAGCAAGCTGGCAGAAAAATTAAATAATGATTATGATTTTCAGTTTGACATAAGTATGTTTAACATAGATAATTATGATAAGAACGTTTATAAAAATTGGGTACAGGGAACAATAGGCAGGGGTGTGACTTTGGTTAATGCAGGTTATGATGATATTACTGTATTTGTGCCAAAGTTTGAAACCAATCTGACAATTAATATACCCAATCTTAATATAAATAAGACGGGTGACTATCTTGAGACAATGATTAATCCCGTTGCCTTCAAAAGACGTTCTACGGTATATCACAGCGCATATGATGCATTTGCCTATTCAAAGCCGCCGGTTACACAGGTGACCAATAATCTTGAAACGGTAAATAATGAGAAATCAGTGCTGCTTATAAGAGAGTCCTTCGCAGGCCCTGTGATAACATATCTGTCACTTGGCATCGGTGAGCTTTATGCTTTGACACCGGAGGGCTTTACCGGAAGCATTGAGAGCTATATTGATGAAGTATCGCCGGATATGGTGGTTATTTTATATACAGCTCCAACAACAAACGAAGTAACTAGTAAATATGATTTTAGATAAACGAGGTATGAATAATGAAAAAAGCGCTTATTACAGGTATTACAGGACAGGATGGCTCTTATCTTGCAGAGCTTCTTCTTGAGAAGGGTTATGACGTACATGGAATGATTCGACGTTCGTCAGTTGATTACAGGGAAAGAATTGCACATTTGGAGGGCAAGGAGAATTTTCACCTCCATTATGGTGATTTGGGTGATTCCATCAGCCTTGTAAAGCTTATCGGCCAGATTAAGCCGGATGAAATCTATAATCTTGCGGCACAGAGCCATGTTCAGGTATCCTTTGATGTTCCTGAGTATACTGCTGATGTGGTGGCAACCGGAGTGCTCAGGGTGCTTGAGGCGGTAAGGGTCTGCGGACTTGAAAAAACCTGCAGGATTTATCAGGCGTCGACATCGGAATTATACGGAAAGGTTGAGGAGGTTCCTCAGAAGGAAACAACACCGTTCCATCCGTACAGCCCATATGCGGTAGCTAAGCAGTATGGCTTCTGGATTGTAAAGGAGTACCGCGAGGCTTACAATATGTTCTGCTGCTCGGGTATTTTATTTAACCATGAGTCAGAACGCAGAGGAGAAACCTTCGTAACGAGAAAAATTACGCTTGCAGCAGCAAGAATTGCTCAGGGAAAGCAGGATAAATTATATCTAGGAAATCTCGATTCATTAAGAGACTGGGGATATGCAAAGGATTATGTGGAATGTATGTGGCTTATTCTCCAGCATGATACACCGGAGGATTTTGTTATTGCGACAGGCGTACAGCATTCAGTAAGAGAATTTGCAACGCTCGCCTTCCATTACGCAGGAATAGAGCTTGAATGGCAGGGCAAGGCTATGGATGAAAAGGGCATCGACAAGGCAACCGGCAGGGTTGTTGTGGAGGTAAGTCCTGATTTCTACCGTCCGACGGATGTTGTAAATCTCTGGGGTGACCCGACAAAGGCAAGGACGGAGCTGGGCTGGAATCCGACAAAGACGAGCTTTGACGAGCTTGTAAAGCTTATGGTTAAGCATGACATGGAGAAGGTTGCGGTAGAAAGAGCCGAGGAGCATATCAAAACAAATCTTGAAGAGTATCTCGAGAAAGGTGTTGTGAAATAACATGATGGAAAAGAATGCGAGGATATATGTTGCAGGACACCGGGGAATGGTCGGTTCGGCAATAGTAAGAGAATTAAACCGACAGGGTTACAATAACATAATTACAAAAACACATTCTGAGCTGGATTTGTGCAGGCAGGAGGCAGTGGAGAAATTCTTTGAAGCCGAGAAGCCTGAGTATGTATTTCTTGCGGCAGCCAAGGTGGGCGGAATTGTAGCTAATGAAAGTGCACTTGCCGATTTTATGTACGATAATATGATTCTTGAGATGAATGTAATAAATTCAGCCTGGAAGAATGGCTGCAAAAAGCTTGAATTTCTAGGCTCATCCTGCATATATCCGAGAATGGCGCCGCAGCCTATGAAGGAATCCTGCCTTCTTACGTCGGAGCTTGAAAAGACAAACGAGGCGTATGCTCTTGCCAAAATCTCCGGTCTTAAATACTGCGAATTTCTTAACCGCCAGTACGGGACGGACTATATCAGCGTGATGCCGACTAATCTGTATGGACCGAATGATAATTATCATCCGACACACAGCCATGTACTTCCGGCTTTAATCAGGAGATTCCACGAGGCAAAGCAGGCAGGGCTTGCTCAGGTTACCTGCTGGGGTGACGGTTCTCCACTCAGGGAGTTTTTGTATGTGGATGACCTTGCAAATCTGTGCGTCTTTTTAATGAATAATTATAGCGGAAACGAAACAGTAAATGCAGGTACGGGCAAGGAGCTTACAATTAAGGAGCTTACAGAGCTTGTAGCGAAGGTAATCGGATATGAAGGAGAAATCAAGTGGGATGCGTCAAAGCCTAACGGAACGCCAAGAAAGCTTCTTGATGTAAGTAAGGCAAGGGAGCTTGGCTGGACATACAGGACAGAGCTTGAAGACGGAATAAGGCTTGCTTACGAAGATTTCCTTAACAATCCGATGCGTGCGGAACGTTAACTAAGATATGGCAAATAAATTTTTTACTAAGAAATTAATACCGGTCTGGATAATTTTGTGCATGGTAGTTTTTTGTGCGGCTGTCTATATTATGTGCAGCAGCACAAGTGATTTGTCATGGGCAAACGGACAGGAATGTTATAGAATTACTCAATACGGAAATGAAAATGACTCCCAGATGATGTTTTACACAATTGAAAGCTCAGATGGGAGATTTGCCATTATAGACGGTGGCTGGAGCCGGAATGAGGAGGCGGTCCGCAAGGTAATAGAGGAGCACAATAACCATGTGGACGCGTGGATACTCACTCATCCTCATCCGGACCATATAGGTGCATTTAATGCAATAATGCACGAACCGGGCAAAATCACGGTGGATATGGTATATGACGTATATCTTGACCTGTCCGATTACGAAAATGTCGCGAGACAGTGGGACGAAATAGAGGTCTATAAGGATTATCTGGTTATGGCATTTGATGCATATTTTCCGGTGACACATCTTAACAGAAATGACAAATTAGACATAATAGGTCTGTCGGTTACGGTGCTTAACTCATTTGACGAGGAAGTGACCCAAAGAACCGAGAGCTATTGCAACAACGGTTCAATGATACTTCGCATGGAGGGCAGCGAGGATGTTTTTTTGTTCTGCGGTGATGTGGAGGAGTCCATGGCAGAGTATCTTATTGAAGAATATGGTGATGAGGGCAGTGCGCTTCTTACGGCGGATTATGTGCAGATGAGCCACCATGGAAACTGGGGACTGACAACACAGTTTTATGATAATGTGCACGCGAAGGCAGCTTTTTTTGACGGCCCTTCGGAATTATACGAGGAAAGTGAACTATATAACGGACATATATTTATGAATTACATGCAGGATAAGGCGGATGCCGTGTATACCTATGACACGGTGCCCAATTCGGTGATTATGTATTAGGAGGCAGCATGAAGGAATTAGAATATCCATTTGACAGTGATTATATCCTCAAGAAAAAGAAAAGCCTGAAAAAAGCACTTCTTGAGGAAAATACCGGCTTCAGTGATAAGAAAATAGCAATTCTCGGCGGTTCTACGACAAATGACATCAAGCTGATTCTTGAGCTGTTTCTGCTTAATTTCGGCATCAGACCGCAGTTTTATGAATCAGAATATAATCAGTACTGGCAGGATGCGATGTTTCCCAATGACAGGCTTATGGAGTTTAAGCCGGACATTATATATATACACACAACAAACCGTAATATCACACAGTATCCGCAAATGTCCGACAGCAGACAGGAAGTGGAGGATAAATTAAACCGGCAGTATCTGCATTTTGAACAAATGTGGAAGAAGCTGAGTCAGGTATATCATTGTCCTGTTATCCAGAATAATTTTGAGTATCCGTCCTTCAGACTTCTCGGAAATCGTGATGCCAGTGATTTTCATGGCAGAACCAATTTCCTGACAAGACTTAACCAGAAAATTTATGATTACGCGCAGGAAAACGAGAATTTCTATGTCAATGATATAAATTATGTATCTGCACAGTACGGTCTTGACCGCTGGCAGGATGATTTTTACTGGCATATGTATAAGTACGCGCTGGCTGTACCTGCGATTCCGCAGCTTTGCTTTAATATTGCCAAAATCATCAAGTCCATTTATGGCAAAAATAAAAAAGGAATTGTGCTTGATTTGGATAATACCCTATGGGGCGGCGTAGTAGGTGATGACGGTGTGGATAATCTTGTTATCGGGCAGGAGGTGCCGATGGGGCAGGTGTACACCGAATTTCAGGACTATCTTAAGCTGCAGAAGGATTTGGGCGTGCTTTTAAACATTAATTCCAAGAATGATTATGAAAATGCCATTGCGGGCCTCAATCACCCGGATGGAGTGCTAAGACCCGATGATTTTATCGTTATAAAGGCTAATTGGGAAAATAAAGACAGAAATATTTTGGAGATTGCAAAGGAACTTAACGTAATGCCGGATTCGCTTGTTTTTGTGGATGATAATCCGGTGGAGCGTGCCATAGTAAGTAAAAATGTGCCGCAGGTTTCGGTGCCGGATATGGACAGTCCCGAAAAGTATATTAAAATGCTTGACAGAAGCGGTTTCTTTGAGGTGACGAATTTCTCGAAGGATGATGCCAAAAGAAACGAAATGTATAAGGAAAATGCCATGAGGGCACAGCTTGAGGCTTCCTTTGAGGATTACACGGAGTATCTCAAATCTCTTGATATGACGGGAACAATCAAAGCATTTGAAACTCTGTATATGTCGAGAATTGCACAGCTTACCAATAAAAGCAACCAGTTTAATCTTACCACAAAACGTATGACACAGGCACAGATAGAGGCTGTGGCAGACGATTCCTCATACATCACGCTTTATGGCAAGCTGGAGGATAAATTTGGCGATAACGGTGTGGTATCGGTTATTATCGGCAGGGTGGACGGCACACAGCTTGATATTGAGCTCTGGCTGATGAGCTGCAGAGTGTTAAAACGTGATATGGAGTATGCTATGCTGGATACCCTTGTGCATCGTGCACTTGACAGAGGTATAACAAAACTTAACGGCTATTATTATCCTACGGCAAAGAATGCAATGGTTAAGGATTTTTACGGACGTATGGGATTTGTCAAGGTAAATGAGGATGCCGCTTCAAATTCAGTATGGACAATGGATATTGATATCAATTATAATGATAAAAATAAAGTAATAAAGGTGGTAGAGTAATGACTAGGGAGCAGATATTTGAAGGATTAAACGAAGTGTTTCGTGATGTTTTTGATGACGAAGACATCACTGTTGCAGAGAACACAACCTCTGATGACATTGACGATTGGGACAGCCTTGAGCATATTAATCTCATTGTTGCCACGGAGAAGAAGTTTGGCATAAAGTTTACAATGAGTGAGGTTACAGGGATGAAGAATGTCGGAGAGATGGCGGACATCATTGCACAGAGAGCATAACATCCGCCCCGACTTAGCAAGTCTATTTAAAATATTTATTTATAATTTCTTCGGCAGCGGTATTATTTTCGGCAACACATAAAATAATATAGCTGCCGTTGCTTTTGACTATTGCAGAATTAATTTTATCCACCTCCTCAGGCTTGTAGCCTGCATAGGCATCCGCCTGGTTGGATATATGGGTGTTTAATTTGGCAATGATATATTCGGCGTCTGCCGAATCCTCTGTCTGTATAATTGCAAGCTCCTCGGCGGTTGCACCGCTTCCGGTATAGATAACGGCTGATGTGAAGCTGTCGGAGCTTACACCTATTATCATATCGCTGTATGAATTATCTACTTCACTAAGCTCATCAGCAAACACTCCCGCATCAATTATTTCCTGACATATTCCTGACGGGTCAAGGGAAACCTCACCGTTTTTATCGGAACTGTCGGAGCCGGAGCAGCCGGTTAGGGTAAATGCGGATAATATCATAAGCATTGCAAGTAAATATGTTGGTTTTTTGATTTGTATTTTCATATTGCCTCCTTTTAAGTGTGGGTTATCTTTCAACGCCGTGTGACAGCAGATATTCAAGCCACTGCTGGACGGACGATGCATTTAAGTGAATGCCGTCGGATGAATATTCCTGGGGCATATATCCCTCCTCATCCGCAAAGACGGAGTAAATATCGAGAAAGCAGGCTCCGTATTCGTCGGCTATTTCCTGAAGAGTGTTATTAAATTCTATTATTTTATCCTTGTTGAGGATGGGGTCCTTCTCAATGGCTTCTTTGGAAACGGGCAGCACTGACATAATAAATACAGTTGCGTTCGGATTGCAGCTAAATACATGTTCAATAACCTTGGCATATGCATCTGCAAACTGGGAGGTGGATGTCCATCCCATCTCGTTAATTCCGAATTTCAGATATACCTTGGAAAACTCTGTATTCTCAAGTGCCTGCGCGGCGGTCATCAATACGCCGTTTACAGTGAAGGATTCTTTGGTAAAATAAGAGGCTACGGTCATTCCTACATAAGTGTAGGAGGTAAGGTCGGGAACCTTTGAATACAGGATAAAGCCCTGAAGTCTTGAGTTGCCGATAAATACGGCGTCATCAAAATAGCTTGTATCGACATCAACAAACTGGCAGTCCTTAACGGATATTTCCAAATCGTCCTCAGGCTCTGCACTGGTATAGCTTTCGGTTGTTTCCTGCGTCTGCGAGACTTTCGTTTCATCTTCTGATTCCTGTGTATGTCCTATGTCGGATATAACCAGTGGAGCAGAGTAAGAATTAGTCCGGCTGCTGGCAAGAAGTGCAGAAGTTTCACTCCTTGAGTAAATCATCAAACCTATCGGTACAAACAATATAAAAAGAATTACAAAACCAATCTGCAGATAGTCTTTAAATTTCATCAATAGTCATCCTTACAAATATAAATTAGCGTACAAAAGTCTGTGCACCGTCGGAATAATATATGTTCATTTCATCATCAATTAAGATAGCATATACATCCTCCATGGAGTCGACAAGCTCAAGAGCCTTGTCCTTTCCCATTACAAGACAGGCTGTGCTTAGGCAGTCACCTGTGAAGGAGTCACCGGAAATGATTGTCACGGAACACAAGCCGCTTTGGGCGGGACACCCTGTTTGAGGGTCTATAATATGATGATATATTTTACCATCCTCCTCAAAATATCTTTCGTAGGTGCCGGAGGTAACAACGCTCATATCCGTTATATCAAGCGACAGGATGGTTTCCTGTGATTCGCCGAAGGGCTTCTGGATTCCGACCGTATAACTGCCCTTGCCGGGTTTATCGCCGATGCAGAGGATATTGCCGCCAAGATTTATTATACCGCTTGTCACACCATTTTCATACAGAAATTCATATATTTTATCGGCAATAAAGCCCTTGGCGATGGCACCAAGGTCAAGCTGCATACCATTTCCCAGCATAATTGTATTGTCAGAGGTGCATTTTATATTCTCATAATTAACCAAAGAAAGTGCCTCTGCGATTTCATTGTCCGACGGAACCTTAGGAGAAGCACCCGTAATATTCCACAGGGCTGTAAGCGGACCTATCGAAATATCAAGGCTGCCCTGTGTAATCTCGCAAAACTGTTTACCCTTTGCTACCAGCTCATACAGGTCCGTATCTGCATTGGAAATAAAACCATTCTCGTTTAAGATATACAGCTGGCTGCCTTTCAAGGTTTTTGAAAAAATATTCTCGTAGTATTTTACCTTGGCAACAGCCTGCTTTGCAAGGTCTTCATTGGACTTGCCGTACAAGGTTATTGAAACATAGGTATTAAGTGCGAAGTCAGAAGCCGTGACAGCTTTGCTGCTCGTGCAGCCTGCGGCAAAAAGACAGGCACTGATTGCAATAAAAGTTAAAAATTTTAATTTCATAGAGTACCTCAAGCTTTGTAAAAAATCCCTTAACTTTCATAATAGCATAATTCAGATAAATGTGGTAAAATATTTTCCAACAATTGACTCGTATAACTGACTCGTAACTTCTGAGGGAATGGAGAGGTAATAATGACTATTTTGGAAAAAATGCTGGCAGATGTATATTCATCCTGTGATGAAATAGAAAGAGCAGGTATCATAAAAACATCGTTTACGGTACCTTTCAGGGAGGTATTAAAGGAGGAATTCGTAAAGTTTCTTATGTATCTTTCAATCGCGGACGGGCAGGTGCAGGATGAAGAATTGAAGTTTATAAAACAGACCTTTGGTGTTGACGTGACAACTGAGATGGTTAATACGGCTCTTAAGCCTGCTTTTGCAATAGAGATTCCCGTTCCGGTAAAGTATTTTGTGCTCACGGATGCAGGAAGAAAGATAAGCGGGCCCGACAATACAAGAGCAAAGCGTCTTGCAGATACCTATTCGCGTCTTGGCCAGGAGCTCATCGCATCCAATAATGATATATCGGACTCGGAACTTTCGGCGCTTACAAGATATTGTGAGCTGATTGACAAGTATATCGGAGAGTTCGGTCTTTATGTGTCTGACAGAAGATTCAGGAAAAATGACATTATAAAAAATGTCAGTAATAATACGGCGCCTGTCAGAAAGAGTGATGCAGATAAGACAGCTCCGGTCCTTAAAGAGAATCCTTCAAATGAAACAGAACAGGAACCGGTTGAAACCGTAGAAGAAATAATGGCACAGCTAAATG
>CAYOHM010000010.1:1740-24956 GCA_964403785.1 uncultured Alistipes sp. | reverse complement strand
GAAACAGAACAGGAACCGGTTGAAACCGTAGAAGAAATAATGGCACAGCTAAATGATTTGGTAGGCCTTGAGCAGGTAAAGGAGGATGTAAATACGATTGTTAATCTCCTTAAGATTCAGAAGATTAGGAAGGAGAGGGGCATGAAGAGCCCCGATGTGTCGAAGCATCTGGTCTTTTCGGGAAATCCAGGAACTGGCAAGACTACCGTGGCAAGACAGCTCGCTAAAATATACAAGGCGCTGGGTGCCATTGAGGGCGGCCAGCTTGTGGAGGTTGACAGATCCGGTCTTGTAAGCGGTTATGTCGGACAGACGGCTATGAAGACAAAGGATGTAATTGACAGTGCGATTGGCGGTATTTTATTCATTGACGAGGCATATACACTGACTGCCAACAGGGGAGAGAATGACTTCGGACAGGAGGCAGTTGACACTCTGCTTAAGGCAATGGAGGATAACAGGGAGGACCTTGTGGTTATTGTTGCTGGTTATCCGGCACTTATGGAGGAGTTTTTAAATTCCAATCCGGGGCTTCGCTCAAGGTTCAATAAATATATTTATTTTGAGGATTATACCCCGCAGCAGGAAATTTCAATCCTTGAGGGGCAGGCAAGGAAGGCTGAATATATTTTAAGCAGCGAAGCAAAGGAAAAGGCATTGGAGTTTTTCACCAACAGAATAAATGAACATCTTGCTTCCTACGCAAATGCCCGTGATGCAAGAAATTATCTTGAAAAGGCTATTGCAAAGCAGGCGGACAGAATAGTTAAGCTTGATAATATTGATGATGAAACGCTCAAGACAATAATTGCGGAGGATTTGCCGGAAAGCCTCTGAAACTGAAAATGGTTATAATTATAATAATGAAATTTGTGTGAAAATCCTTTTCTTTTTGATTTGAGTGTGATAAACTATCACGTGTCTGCGTGCAGAAAATAGGAGGAAAGATAATGAAAAAGAGATTATTAAGCGGTATGGCCGCTGCGATGATGGTATTATCGCTGGCTGCCTGTGCAGGTAATCAGGATGCTGATAGCCAGACCGCACAAACAGATGAGAATATAACCGTCACAAGAAGTGAGGGCACATTAACGGCTGCTGATTATAAGCAGTATATGACTTTGGGAGATTATAAGAATATAGAGGTCGGAATTAGTGCCGATGATTATCAGATAACGGATGATGATGTACAGGCGGAGATTGATTCGTGTCTTAAATCCGCAGCG
Source organism: uncultured Alistipes sp. (assembly GCA_964403785.1). GTDB lineage: Bacteria > Bacillota > Clostridia > Lachnospirales > Lachnospiraceae > MGBC120314. Next base: position 23,730 of record CAYOHM010000010.1, on the reverse strand, counting down.
GTTACAGAACAGGTAACAGAGGGCGTTGTTACTGACGGCGACAGCATTAATTTGGATTTTAAGGGTCTGCTTGACGGCGTTGCATTTTCAGGCGGCACCGCAACGGACTATTCATATACTGTTGGCGGAGGCTTCATAGATGACCTTGACCGCGGACTTATAGGTCTTGAGATTGGCAAGGAATATGAAATTCCATGCAGATTCCCGGACGATTATGGCGAAGAAACCTTAAACGGCAAGGATGTTATATTTGTTGTTACGGTAAATTATGTTGAATCATTAACATATCCTGAATACAATGATGAATTTGTCCAGGAGCTTACCGCAGATACGGAAAGCCCGCTTAATACAACTGCTGAGCTTGAGACTTATATCAGGGAATATCTTGAAGAAAGTGCCCAGTCGGCATATGACAATGCGGTATTCAGCGCGGTTATGTCAAGCCTTATCAATGAGGCACAGATAACCGAGAGACCGCAGAAGGAAGTGGATGCAGCTTCACAGATGATTAGCGACAATGCCGAATATGAGGCAACTTATTACGGATATGACAGTCTTGAAAGCTATATGACGGGCGTTTACGGATATGCATCAATGGAAGATTTTGAAGCAGATGTTTTGGAATATGCAGAGGAATACGTTGACCAGAAGATGGTTATTTATCTGGTAGCAGACAGTGAAGGCATCAGCGTGACAGAGGACGATATGATAGAATATGCCAAGGAGCTTGTAGAACAGACCACATATTCAAGCTTATCGGAGCTCATTGAAGACTATGGCGCAGAAAGCTTCTGGGATGATGTTGAATATCAGTTATTATATGATAGAACTTCACAGGTACTGCTTAGCTATGCTAAGGCGAATTAATCTGTAAATATGTACGGCATTAAAGAGTAGATGAACTTGTCTACTCTTTTTGTTTTGTGTATAATGAAATATGTAAGCAATATAGAAAAGGTAATGGTTTAGAGATGGATTACAACTGGACATTAATTAAATCAATTATACTAAGTGTTGTGTTTATGCTGGTGGGAATACTTACATTTACAACAATGGACCTGCATGCACAGGAGGATATGGTTACCACCTTCAAAACCAGCACTATGCCTGTTTTGTATATGGTGGCTGAAAACAACAGTCTTATCAATCCCTCACACGGATATACGCAGGATGTGGGAGAGAGAAATACATTTAACGGCATAACTCCTCTTTACGACGACAGAAGCGTTAATATTGCGTTATATAATTATGGAGAGAGAATTACCGGCATATCATATCAGATAAGAGATGTGGAAAGTGACCAGCTTTTGGAAAATACGCAGGTTAAGCTGCAGCAAAACCAGGAGGACTATACGATAGAAACTCTCAATATCAAGAATCTTATAGAAAAGGACAGGGAGTATTTTCTTACTATTTACGTTTCTACTGATAAGCATGAACAGATAATATACTATGAGAGGGTTATATGGACTGATAATCTTAAAGTGGAGGATAAGCTTGAGTTTGTCCTTGATTTTAACAGCTACACTTACAGCAATGAGAAGCTCAGTGAAATCTCACAGTGGATAGAAACCGACGAAACGGGTGACAATACCAATTTTGGTCTGGTAAATATCAAGTCAACACAGGCGCAGATTGGCTGGGGCGACCTTTCTGCCAGAATTGAGGGAAATGTTATTCCTACGATATGGGAAATCACCCCCTCCGGAGCACAGATTAGTCTTTCATACAGAGTTGTCACAACGGGTAAGACAACGGATTATGATGCTTATTACGTTAAGGACTATTACCGTATCAGACAGACCTCGGATGTAATTTATCTGATGGATTACGAGAGGAAGGCGGACCAGATATTTGATGGCTATAATGACCTTCAGAGCAATGGACGAATCAATCTTGGAATTAAAAGCGAGCTTTCGGATATTGAGAGTAAGGCGGATAAGTCAGGAAAGTTTTCATATTTTGTCCAAAACGGCAATTTATGGTGTTACAACCGTAATTTAAACTGTTTTACAAATGTTTTTTCATTTACTTCATCTACTGATTACAGCGGAAGTCCAAACTGTGAGGAACACTCGGTTAAAATCATTAATGTGGAAAGCGAAGGCAATGTGTGGTTTTCGGTTTGCGGATATATGAATGGCGGCGAACATGACGGACAGACCGGACTTTCCCTGTTTTACTATAATTATGAGGAGGGAATCGTCAAGGAATATGTTTATATCCCTGTAAATATGCCATATCCTATGATTAAGGACAATGTCGGGGATGTGTCCTATATAAATGAATTTAAGTATTTTGTAAAGATAAACCAGTATCTGTATTCGATTGATCTGACCAGCGGTGAGTATATGATGATTACGGATCAGCTGTATGACGGGACCTATGCGGTAAATGAATCCGGAAACAGAATAGCCTACCACGAAAATCATACTCTGGATGAATGTACGGCAATCCGGATTTATGATTTTGAAACGGATGAGGAAACGCTCATAAACGGTGAAGGCGATTACCTTAAGATAATCGGATATATAGAGGATGACTTGGTTTATGGAATTGCAAATCCTGCTGATTTTGAAGCTGCGTCGCAGTTGAACAGGATATTCCCGATGTATGCGGTTGCAGTAATAAATGACGAGGAAGAACTTATCAAGAAATATGAGCAGGAGGGTGTATATGTATCGTCGGCTGAGATTGACGGAATGCGTGTTAATCTGTATCGTGTAATTAAGAATGAAGAAGGCAAATATGAGAGCACAAGCATAGACCAGCTTCTCAATAAAGAGGAAAATACAGGCACTTCGGGGATATATACGGAGATTGTGACAACCTCAGCAAGAGAAAAAGAGTTATATTTGAATATACCGACCACGTCGGGCGATTTGAATGAAGTTGCCGTAAAGTTTTCCAAGGAAATCCAGTTTATGGAGCAGTCCCTCTATTCTTTTGAAAACGATTATGTTTTTACAAAAAAATATGCTGTTTATTCAAAGGGCGAATGGGCAGGCAATTATGACGATATTAAAAAGGCAATCTCAGCAGCGTCAGGCACATACGGATATATAATCGGAACTATGGGCGATTATGTATGGAAGAAGACGGAGGGCAATTCGGCGGCTGTGATTAAGGAGGAGAACCTTCCGGAAAATGTTCTTGAGAGCTATGAATATAATCTTTCGGGAGTCAGCCTTGAAAATATACTTTATTATGTAAGCATCGGTAAATATGTTGCAGGTATGCTTGAAGAGGATAAATTTGTATATATCTATGATTATGACAGCAGCAGCATCATTTACTATGACCCGGATTTGAAGGAGTCCGTTACGCTTGACAGAAGCAGCGCAGCAAAGCAGTTCATAAGCTATGACAATATCTTTCTGCTTCCTAAGCAGTAGCAGGAACTAAGCAGGCAAGGGGGGAAATACAATGAGGAGATTTTTTAAATATCTGACAATAACTTTTGTAGGTATTTTGCTGATATTTTTTGTTGTCGCACTCCTTGTCTTTATGCCCAAAATAAAGACCATACTTGAATTGCGTGACAGGGCAAAGCTGGTTATAGCCTCCGGCTCAAGGGAGGATTTCTGCCAGACAAGGACCAGTGTCGTTTATGACTGCAATGACCAAATCATAATGACCTACTCCGGCGAAAAGGATTTGTATTACGTCGGTAGCGATGATATTCCCGAAGTGTTAAAAAATGCGTTTATAGTAATGGAGGACAGGGATTTTTATACTCATTCCGGAGTTGACATAAAGGCGGTTATCCGCGCAGCAGTTGCAAATTATAATGCTGACCGGATTGTTCAGGGCGCAAGCACCATAACGCAGCAGCTTGCCCGAAACATATATCTTAATCAGGATGTCAACTGGGAAAGAAAAATTTTGGAGGCATTTATGGCCTTGGAAATTGAAAAGAAATATTCTAAAGAGGATATACTTGAATTTTATCTGAACAATATTTATTTTGGCAATGGATATTACGGTGTAGAAGCCGCTGCCAGAGGATATTTTAATAAATCCGTATCCTCCCTCACGACCGGTGAGTGTATTTTTCTTGCCTCAATTCCAAATAATCCGTCAAAATATGACCCAATTACCAAACAGGAGAATACGGTTGAACGTTCAAGACTTATTTTAAAGCAGCTGTATGCTGCCGGTATGATAAGTGAGCTGGACTATCTGAAGCTGTCCGGCGACGAGGAAAATCCCTTTGTTCCGAAGTTTAAGACACAGGCAGGTGCAGGGGAAATGAATAAGACCACGGCTGACACTTATATTTATACCTATGTGACATACTGTGCCGTAAGATACCTGATGAGTGAAAACGGCTTTGTATTCAAAAACGATTTTAACACACAGGAGGAGCTGGATTCCTATGACGAGTCCTATGACAGCTGGTATACCTACTATCAGCAGGCTTTGTATACGGGGGGATATTATATATATACCTCCATTGATATGAATGCACAGGAGCTGCTTCAGAATACGGTGGATGATGTGATTGCACAAAATGATGCCGAATATGCCGCATACAGGAATGGTACTGTGACAGAAATTATTGGCAATCCGTTGCAGGCAGCAGCCGTGACGATAGATAATGCAACAGGACTTGTAGTTGCGATTGTCGGAGGAAGAAATGAACAGTCGGACGGATACGGCTTTAATCGGGCATACCAGAGCTTCAGACAGCCCGGAAGTGCCATTAAACCGCTTAATGTCTATGCTCCCTACCTGTGCCTTGGACATTCGCCGGATGAAATCGTCAATGATGTTTATGAAGAAAACGGACCCAAAAATGTCGGCGGTGCTTATGTGGGTGAGATGACCTTAAGACAGGCGCTTGCCAAATCCAAAAATACCATTGCATGGCAGATATACAGATATATTACTCCTCAAAAGGGAAGCGAATATCTGCTGCGTATGGGCTTTAAAAAAATATATATGGATAAGAATTATATGGCAGGTGCTTTAGGCGGCTTTACATACGGCGTATCTGCCGAAGAAATGGCAGCAGGCTTTCGCACGATAGCCAATAAGGGAATATATAATTCACCGACCTGCATACGGGGGATATATGAAAATGAAGCAAAGAATGTAAAAGCTGTGCAGCAGGATGTTTATGTTTATTCGGAAACTGCCGCAGTAAACTTAACTTCAATGCTGGAAACGGTTATTGAGGAGGGAACAGGACAAAAAGCTAAGCTTGCGGCCTTCGAGGCTGCCGGAAAGACGGGTACTACAAACGGCAATAAGGATATGTGGTTCGTGGGCTTTACAACATACTATACAACCGGAGTATGGGTGGGAAATGATACCCCGACAGAATCGGAGCTGCCAAATGGTAATCTTGCCGTTACAATCTGGCACGATTATATGGAAAAACTTCATATCGGACTGACTCCGCAGTCCTTTGACCTTGAAAGCTATATTGTGCCCGAGGTAAATGAGAGCCTTACCGAGCTTAGCGATTCTGAGCTGGAAATAGGTGATATATCCTTGGAAAGCCTTTGGGATAATGATATAGATGCGGATACAAATACAACCGGAACGGATGAAGAAGCCAATATAACCGGGGGCGATGCGGATGCCCAGATAACCGGAGGGGATGCTGATGCAAATATAACCGGAGGGGACGCAGACGCATACTAATGCACTAGATGCATATAAAACTATACAAATATTTTAATATTGTACTTGAAAAAATACAATTTTATCATTATAATTAGTCATACGAGGAAATTATATGAACACAATACACTTAAAAGCAAGAGCCAAGATTAATCTTGGACTGGATGTAATAGGAAAACGTGAGGACGGCTATCATGAAGTAAGGATGATAATGCAGAGCCTTAAGATGTATGATGAGCTTACCATATCCAGAACTTCACAGCCGGGAATTAATATTAAGACCAACAGAGCATATCTTCCGGTGAATGAGGATAATTTAATATACAAGGCAGCCCGCCTGATAATGGATAATTATAATATTAATGACGGGGTGGCAGTAGAGCTTGAGAAATTCATCCCTGTATCGGCAGGGATGGCAGGAGGCAGTACGGACGCGGCTGCCACACTGGTCGGTATGAATCAGCTGTTTTCGCTGGGCATCCCCAAGAAAAAGCTTATGGAGCTTGGAAAGACAATCGGTGCGGACATTCCCTTCTGTATAATGAGGGGTACGGTTCTGGCAGAAGGAATAGGGGAGAAGCTTACACGGCTTGATGCGGTATATTCATATCCGGTTGTTATAGCAAAGCCTCCTATAAATGTTTCCACCAGGTTTGTTTATGAGAATTTAAAGCTCGAGGGTATCGAGCATCCTGACATAGACGGAATGCTGGATGCGATAAAGTCAGGAGATATGGATGGTATCTGCAGGAGACTTGGCAATGTGCTTGAAACGGTAACTATACCGAAATATCCGGTAATTAACGATATAAAGCAGAAAATGCTTGAGATGGGCGCTAAGGGCTCTCTTATGAGTGGAAGCGGACCGACGGTATTCGGAATATTTGATGATTATGATGCAGCGAGAAAATGCGCTGATGCGTTATGGGGAAAGGAGCTTGCCAGACAGATATTCGTAACAGATTTTTTTAACATTAGTAACAATGCGGATAATGGATTCGAAAAGCGGAGGAATTATGAAAGATTTGACAATATTAGTCACAGATGAGTATCTTCCCCTTAGAGATGTGGTGTTTAATACATTAAGACAGGCCATATTAAAGGGTGAATTGGAACCGGGTGAGAGATTGATGGAAATAACTCTTGCCAATAAGCTTGGGGTAAGCAGAACTCCTATCAGGGAGGCAATCCGCAAGCTTGAGCTGGAAGGACTTGTAAATATGATTCCGAGAAAGGGTGCGGTTGTGGCATCCATCTCGGAAAAAGATATGAAGGATGTCCTTGAGGTCAGGATAACTCTTGAAGAACTTGCAGTATCGCTTGCAGTTAAGAATATGCAGCAGGAGGATATCTCCCAGCTTTGTGATGCCGGCAAGGCGTTTGAAAATGCGGTGATTGCCAAGGATATTGTGAATATCGTTGAGGCGGACGTTGCATTCCATGATGTTATTTATAACAAAACAGGCAATAAGAGACTTATACAGATTATAAATAATCTTCGTGAACAGATGTACAGATATCGTCTGGAATATATAAAGGATGCGAGAACACATTCAATTCTTATCAGCGAGCACAACGATATTATCAACTGCATAAGCCGCAAGGACATAGAAGAAGCCAAAAAGGCTGTCCGCGAGCATATCAGTAATCAGGAAAGAGGAATTGTCCGCGCCATAAATGATAAATAACGGATGAATGTATAAATTTCCCCCACAGGTCAATAATTATTACAGTAATTTTGATTAAAGGGGAAATTTTTATGCGTTGGAGAAAATATACCAGAACCTTATTTTCGGTTGCAATTATACTGATAACCTTGAATATACTTTTTGAAGAAGAAGTGAATGCAAAACAGGAGGAGCTTGCACAGCGTGTACTGCGGTTTCATATAAGAGCCAACAGTGACAGCGAGGAAGATCAAAATCTAAAGCTGAAGGTTAAGGAGGCTGTGACAGAATACATAAGTATATTGCTTGAAAGCTCCGAAAGTGCCGAACAGTCAGCAGCCATAATAAAAGCCAATATGACGGATATACTTAATATCGCACAGAGCGTGATAGTGTCAAATGGCTATGACTACAATGTCAGCGGATATATTGTAAATGAATATTTCCCGCTGAAGGTATATGCGGATGTGGCATTGCCGCCGGGATATTATAATGCCTTCAGAATAGATATCGGTAATGCACAGGGCAGGAATTGGTGGTGTATTCTTTATCCCGCGTTATGTTTTGCCGATATAACACATGGAGTTGTCGACGAGGAATGTAAAGAAGAACTTAAAATTGAATTCAAATATCTTAAATTTATGAATAAATGGGTGGAATAGTTTTATGACTAAGGATGTGCTTGTGACAGTGAGGGGCAGACAGATAGGCCTTGACACAGAGGACGATATTGAAGTGATTAATGTCGGGACCTACGCCGAAAAAAACGGGAAATTATATATCCGCTATGATGAGCGTGACGAAACAAATTCGGAAGTGATTAAGAATCAGATAAAAATAGACGGCAGCAGAGTGGAAATTATGAAAAAGGGCTCCATGGGCGCCCAGATGTTTTTTGAGGAGAATGAAAGGGTAAATTCCTGCTATGAAACGCCGTTTGGCAGTTTAATGATGACAATATACACAAACAGCGTGGATTGTAAAAGAAATGAAAATTTAATTGAGCTGAATATCAGGTACACAATCGAAATGAACGGAGAACATCTGTCGGATGCAAATGTGAATATAAAAGTGCAGCCGATGGGAGGAGGCAGCATACGGCTGTCGGATGTGGCGGATTAAAGAAAAACAGGTAATTGCAGCTGCATTTTGGCTTCGCAATTACCTGTAAGTTAATTTTTGTTTTTCTTAAATCTTGCAAATAAGCCCTTTTTCTTAGGCTCCTCCTTAACCGGCTTGACACCGCCGCGCACTGATTTGATGCCTACAATGTAAATACCGCTGACTTCAGCCTTAACCTCGGCCTTTACAGGGATATCGTTAAATATCTTCTCGTCTGCAATAAGTGTCATAATCTTAGGACCGACCTTTGCCTTGACGATAGGAAGCTTTGCACCCTGAAGATACTTTGGAGTCTGCTCCAGTACAATCTTAGGAAGATTGGCATCTTTTATTTTCATACGCTTTTTGTCAATGATAAGCATTGACATTACCTGCTTTGCAGCCTGAATCTGAGCCTGCTGCTGCTCTGATTTCTTGCGAAGATGGTTGCCGTAGATAACAAGTGCAACAAAAGCAACAAGGAGTATTGCAAGGACGATTAAAAAAATCTTTAGACCTAAAGCCATATATAAATCCTCCTGGTAATATTCAACTTTTTTATTGTAACATAAATGCTTTAAAAATCAAATACAAATTAAATTAAACGAGAACCTGATTCTTTTTACGAATCTCATCCGTGACCCTTCTGCAGTAGGCACCGAGGAATTTGCGGTCCTCAGGGGCCAACTCGGAAATTATAATTGGCTTTCCGAATTCGATTACGGTGTGGGTCTTCCTGAAGAAAGGCATATGGTCCTCAAAACATGCGGAGGTGTTATTCTGTACCATAGGAATGATAGGACAATTAGTCTTTTCGGCAATTTTAAGTGCCCCCTCCTTAAATGGAAGAATCTCGTCAGTCTTTGCACGGGTGCCCTCAGGATAAATAACCTGTGAATAGCCGTTTTTGATGTTGGAGATGCCTTCAAGTATTGTTTTTAAAGCTTCTTTGGTATTGTCGCGGTCCAGAAACAGGCAGTGAACATATTTCATCCATGTTCTAAGAAGAGGAATCCTCAGCATTTCCTTCTTGGCAATGTAGCCCGTCGGGTGCTTGAAGTATGTATATGAGATTAAAATGTCGAAATAACTCCTGTGATTGCCTATATACAGTACGGGGGTGTCCTGCGGAACATTTTCAAGACCGATTACAGTCGTTTTGACGCCGCAGATGAACAAAACACGCTTGAAAACCCGTCTTACAAAGGTCTGGACGAATTTATCCTGCTGCTTCTGTTTGTTTTTGTAGAATAATTTAATATACAAAAACAGAAAAGGAGTGGCTATGGTGACTAAAACCGCATAAATAAAAAATATCAATAATCTAATCATAAAATATACCTCAAAGCTGTTTTATGGGTATATTTTAAGTTAAATTCTGATGAAATGCAACAAGAATAAAAATATACGGAGATGATTGGCATGGAAGGTGCAAATATAATTGATTATGTAAAATGGCGTGGTGACTTAAGTCTTTCGCAGTCGGAATTTAATGATGCGGACAGCCTTATATTAAGCCAGATATCCTATATACCGTTTGAGGGGATAGTGCCGTCTGTAAGAAGTGTAAGGCATATCACCATGAGGGATGCCGCACAGAAGTTATACAAAGAAAAGGATGTTCAAAATCTAAGTCTTGGAGCACTTATTCCTGCTGAAATATACGAGCTGTTTAAAATTGCAGGCGAAAGCAGGAGATTTGGAAATCTTAAATTATGCCGTTATGTAAATAAGATAAATGAAGCTACCGAGGTGCAGTTCTGTGCGCTCACGGTGCTTGATGAGGAAAGCGGCATGGTATATCTTGCGTACAGGGGGACGGATGACACCATCATCGGCTGGAAGGAAAATTTTAATATGAGCTATATGACGCCCGTTCCGGCACAGACAGAGGCAGTAAAATATTTTAATTATGTAACGGCGCAGGTGATAAAAAATTACGGTATGAATGAATTTATTTTAGGAGGTCATTCAAAAGGCGGGAATCTCTCGGTCTATGCGGCTGCCTATGGTATAAAGAAGGTTTTGAATACGCAGGTGAAGGTGCTTAAGGTATATAATTTTGATGGTCCGGGCTTTGATTCCAAGGTGACAGAAAGTCAGGAATACAGGGATATTCGCGAAAATATTTATACCTATGTGCCGCAGTCATCAGTTGTGGGAATGCTGCTGGGACATGAGGATGTTTATACGGTTGTAAAAAGCACAAAATCCGGACTTATGCAGCATAATGCACTCACCTGGGAGGTCTTGGGCAAGGAATTCGTATGCGTTGAGAGGGTCACGCAGTCCAGCAAGTTCTTTGATAAAAGCATGAGGGAATGGATATCAAAGCTCAGTCCGGAAACGGCACAGGCATTTGTCAATGCGGTTTTTGACATACTTACGTCCACGGATGCCAATACATTAACTGACCTGATAGCGGGAGGAAATAAGAGTTTTGCTGCGATATTTAAAGCCTACACGGATGAGAATGAGGAAACAAAGCAGATGATAAGAAGGACAATCAAGTCAATGATGGATATTATTAAGGAAAATCTTAAGAAAATTAACCATTGACAAACCGTGTAAATTTGAATATATTTTATAAGTGTGAATAGCATGACGAAGAAGACAGTAAGGCTTTCGACCCGTTACGGTCGAGGGCTTTTATTTTTTAAATTTGTGTACATATCATAAAGGAGGATCGTTATGGTTTACGAGAAAGTTTCTACTAATCTGAACTTCGTTGAACGTGAGAAGAAGGTAGAAGAATTTTGGAAGGAAAACAAGATTTTTGAAAAAAGCATTAAAAACCGTGAGGGATGTCCTACATATATGTTTTATGACGGACCGCCTACGGCAAACGGAAAGCCGCATATCGGACATGTACTTACGCGTGTCATAAAGGATATGATTCCGAGATACCGTACAATGAAGGGATATATGGTTCCGCGTAAGGCAGGCTGGGATACACATGGTCTTCCTGTGGAGCTTGAGGTTGAGAAGATGCTCGGTCTTGACGGCAAGGAGCAGATAGAAGAGTACGGTCTTGAGCCTTTTATAAAGCATTGCAAGGAAAGTGTCTGGAAATATAAGGGAATGTGGGAAGATTTCTCGGGAACGGTAGGCTTCTGGGCTGATATGGATAATCCGTACGTTACCTACAAGAATGATTTTATTGAGTCTGAATGGTGGGCTCTCAAGGAAATCTGGAATAAAAAGCTTCTCTACAAGGGACATAAGATTGTACCTTACTGCCCGAGATGCGGTACGCCTCTCTCAAGCCATGAGGTTGCACAGGGCTATAAGGATGTAAAGGAACGCTCTGCCATTGCAAGGTTTAAGGTTAAGGGTGAGGACGCATATATTCTGGCATGGACGACAACACCATGGACACTGCCTTCCAATGTTGCACTTTGCGTAAATGCAAATGAAACATATGCCTGTGTTAAGGCAGCGGATGGCTTCACCTACTATCTGGCAGAGGCTCTTCTTGACAAGGTTCTCGGAAAACTTGCCAAGGGTGAGGTTAAGGACGAAGAAGGAAATGTTATACAGCAGGCTGTACCTGCATATGAAGTGCTTAAGACATATAAGGGCTCTGAACTCGAATACAAGGAATATGAGCAGCTTTATCCGTATGACGGACCTAAGATTGCAGGCAAAAAGGGCTGGTATGTAGTTTGCGCGGATTATGTAACGCTTACGGACGGTACGGGAGTAGTGCATATCGCACCCGCATTTGGTGAGGATGACTACCAGGTGGGTAAGAAATACGATCTTCCTTTCCTTCAGTTCGTCGACGGCAAGGGTGATATGACTGAGGAAACGCCGTTTGCAGGGGTATTTGTAAAGAAAGCAGACCCTATGGTACTTAAGGACCTTGAGGAGAGGGGACTTTTGTTTGAAGCACCTAACTTTGAACACGCATATCCACACTGCTGGAGATGCGATACACCTCTTATCTACTATGCGAGAGAGTCATGGTTTATCAAGATGACAGCCGTCAAGGAGGATCTTATCCGTAACAACAATACGATAAACTGGATTCCTGAAAGCATCGGAACGGGACGTTTTGGCGCATGGCTTGAAAATGTACAGGATTGGGGCATAAGCCGTAACCGTTACTGGGGCACTCCGCTTAATGTCTGGGAGTGCGAATGTGGAAATATGCATTCCGTCGGCAGCATTGCAGAGCTTAAGGAAATGTCGGACAACTGCCCTGATGATATTGAGCTTCACAGACCATATATTGACGCTGTGACGATTAAGTGCCCATGCTGCGGCAAACAGATGAAGAGGGTGCCTGAGGTAATCGACTGCTGGTTCGATTCAGGCTCAATGCCTTTTGCACAGCATCATTATCCTTTTGAAAATCAGGATTTATTTGAAAAGCAGTTCCCGGCTGACTTTATATCAGAAGCGGTTGACCAGACGAGAGGATGGTTTTATTCACTTCTTGCAATTTCAACGCTCATCTTTAATAAGGCACCTTATAAGAATGTTATTGTGCTGGGTCATGTGCAGGATGCAGACGGGCAGAAGATGAGTAAGTCCAAGGGAAATGCGGTTGATCCGTTTGATGCACTAAATAAGCATGGTGCGGACGCTATCAGGTGGTATTTTTATGAGAATTCTGCGCCTTGGATTCCGAACAGATTCAAGGATGAGTGGGTTACAGAGGGTCAGAGAAAGTTTATGGGTACTATTTGGAATACCTACGCTTTCTATGTACTTTATGCGAATATTGATGAATTTGACCCGACTAAGTATACACTTTGCTATGATAAGCTCGCTGTTATGGATAAATGGATTTTAAGCAAGCTGAATACCGTGGTAAAGGAAGTTGACAATGACCTTAACGATTACAAGATTACCGAGGCTGCAAGGGCTATGGAAGATTTCGTTGACGAGCTTTCCAACTGGTATGTAAGAAGAAGCCGTGAAAGATTCTGGGCAAAAGGCATGGAGCAGGACAAGATTAACGCCTATATGACGCTTTATACAACGCTTGTCACCCTGATTAAGACGGCAGCACCTATGATTCCGTTCCTCACGGAGGATATATACCAGAATCTCGTTGTAAGAGTTGACGCAGGCGCTCCTGAGAGCATACATTTGTGCGACTTCCCGAAGGTTAATGAGGATTGGATAAATCCTGCTCTTGAAAAGGACATGGAGGAGGTTCTGGATATCGTTGTTATCGGACGTGCGTGCCGTAATACGGCAAATATCAAGAACCGTCAGCCGATTGGCAATATGTTCGTAAAGGCTGAGAATACACTTTCAGAGTTCTATGTTGATATCATTAAGGATGAGCTTAATGTTAAGAACGTAGAGTTTAAGGATGAACTTAGAGATTTTACCTCATACAGCTTTAAACCGCAGCTTAAGACAGTCGGTCCTAAGTTTGGCAAGCAGCTCGGACTTATTAAAAATGCGCTTTCTGCACTTGACGGAAATACAGCCATGGATGAGATAAATGAAACAGGTAAATTAAAGCTCACACTTTCAGACGGCTCACAGATAGAGCTTCTTAAGGAAGATTTGCTTATTGATATGGCACAGGTAGAGGGATATGTTTCGGACGGTGACAACAAGGTGACGGTTGTCCTTGATACCAAGCTTACTCCACAGCTTATTGAAGAGGGCTTTGTGCGTGAGATTACCAGTAAGATTCAGACAATGCGTAAGGAGGCAGGCTTTGAAGTTACCGATAAGATTACGGTTTATATAAAGGACAATGAGAAGATAGCTGAGCTTGTCCTTAAGAATTCACAGAGCATCAAGTCGGATGTACTTGCACGGGAGATTATTGAAGGAAGCAGTGACGGCTATGAGAAGCAGTGGAATATCAATGGTGAGGATGTAGTGATTGCCGTTAAGAAGAACTAATGTTTTTGTAGACTTATCTTCAAAAATGATGTAAAATGATTAAAGGTGATTTTTTTCACAAAGTTTTAATCTGCGTATTTATGCAAAACGGGAGGAATGGAGGACAAAATGACGAAATCGGGTTTTGATAAGGAATTATTCAAAAAAGAAGTTACGGACAATGTCAAGATGCTTTTCAGAAAGAAGATTGATGAAGCAAGTCAGCAGCAGATTTTCCATGCAGTTGCGTATGCCGTTAAGGATATGATTATGGACCAATGGATAGCAACTCAGAAGGAATATGAGAAGGAAGATGTTAAGACTGTTTACTACATGTCAATGGAATTCCTGATGGGACGTGCCTTAGGCAATAATATGATTAATCTTATGTGCTATAAGGAAATTAAGGAAGCATTGACGGAATTAGGTCTTGATATTAATGTGATTGAAGATCAGGAGCCGGATGCGGCTTTGGGCAACGGCGGACTTGGACGTCTTGCAGCGTGCTTCCTTGACTCGCTTGCATCACTTGGATACCCTGCATATGGCTGCGGTATCCGTTACAGATATGGTATGTTTAAGCAGGAAATCAAGGACGGCTATCAGGTGGAGGTTCCGGATAACTGGCTTGTAAACGGCAATCCGTTTGAAATGAAGCGCCCTGAGTATGCGGTAGAGGTAAAGTTTGGCGGATATGTCCGTTCATACGTTGATGAGAAGGGAAGAACACACTTTGTACATGAGAATTATCGCTCGGTACTTGCTGTTCCGTATGATATGCCGGTTGTAGGATATGGCAATAACGTAGTCAATACGCTTCGTATCTGGGATGCAGAGCCGATTCAGCATTTTAATCTGGATTCGTTTGACAAGGGCGATTACCATAAGGCTATTGAGGAGGAGAATCTTGCCAAGAATATTGTTGAGGTGCTTTATCCTAACGATAACCATTACGCAGGTAAGGAGCTTCGTTTAAAGCAGCAGTATTTCTTTGTTTCTGCTTCAGTGCAGAGGGCTATATTAAAGTACAAGGAAAGCCATAATGATGTCAGAAAGCTTTATGAGAAGGTTATCTTCCAGCTTAATGATACACATCCTACGGTAACGGTTGCAGAGCTTATGAGAATCCTTATGGATGAGGAAGGCCTTGAGTGGGATGAGGCATGGGACGTAACCACAAAGGCAACGGCATACACCAACCATACGATTATGGCAGAAGCATTGGAGAAATGGCCGATTGAACTGTTCTCAAGACTTCTTCCGAGAGTATATCAGATAGTTGAAGAGATTAACCGCAGATTTGTTGAGAAAATCAAGGCAAAATATCCGGGCAATCAGGATAAAATCAAAAAAATGGCAATTATCTATGACGGACAGGTTAAGATGGCACATCTTGCGATTGTTGCCGGCTGCTCCGTAAACGGTGTTGCACAGCTCCATACGGAAATCTTAAAGAATCAGGAATTAAAGGATTTCTATGAGATGTTCCCTGAGAAGTTCAACAACAAGACGAACGGTATTACGCAGAGAAGATTCCTTCTCCATGCTAACCCGCTTCTTGCTGACTGGGTAACGGATAAGATTGGTGATGAATGGATTACTGATCTTTCACAGATTAAGAAGCTTGCGGTTTATGCGGATGATGCCAAGTGCCAGCAGGAATTTATGCAGATTAAGTATCAGAATAAGCTTCGTGTTGCAAAATACATTAAGGAACATAACGGAATTGATGTAGACCCACGTTCTATCTTTGATGTTCAGGTTAAGAGATTGCATGAGTATAAGAGACAGCTTCTTAATATCCTTCATGTAATGTACCTCTACAACCAGTTAAAGAAGAACCCGGGAATGGAAATGTATCCAAGGACTTTTATCTTCGGCGCGAAGGCAGCAGCGGGCTACAGAAGAGCAAAGCTTACAATTAAGCTCATCAATAATGTTGCTCAGGTAATTAATAACGATAAATCAATAAATGGCAAGATTAAGGTTGTGTTTATCGAGAATTACCGCGTATCCAATGCGGAAATACTGATAGCCGGTGCGGATGTATCAGAACAGATTTCCACGGCTTCCAAGGAGGCATCAGGTACGGGCAATATGAAATTTATGTTAAACGGTGCGATTACACTTGGCACGATGGATGGAGCCAATGTTGAAATCGTACAGGAGGTCGGCGAGGAAAATGCGGTTATTTTCGGTATGTCATCGGATGAGGTAATCGCATATGAACAGAACGGCGGCTATAACCCGATGGATATCTTCAATAATGACCAGGATATCCGCGAGGTGCTGATGCAGCTTATAAACGGCTTCTACTCACCGGAGGATCCTGAACTGTTCCGCGAGCTCTATAATTCGCTTCTCAATACACAGAACAGCGACAGGGCGGATACATATTTTATACTTAAGGATTTCAGATCCTATGTGGATGCTCAGAAGAGGATTGAAGCAAAATATAAGGATGAAGCCGGATGGGCAAAAACAGTAATGCTCAACACGGCATGCTCCGGCAAGTTCACCTCGGACAGAACCATTGAGGAATACGTTAAGGATATCTGGAAGCTTAAAAAAGTTAAAGTTGAACTTGATGAAGAAGAAAAATAGATTTTGGGAGCCGGCATTAAATGTGCCGGCTCTTTTTATAGCCGCACAAGCAACTATGAAAATCTTTAGTAAATTTTTAGGCTTAAAGTACTTGCACTTTAGTTAAAAAAATGCTATTGTTAGAATAAACTTCGGTTGACTGGACTTACTATGTCTAATTACAGGTTGACCGGATTCGAATAATAAGGAGGAAACTATGAAGAGCAAAACAAGAAGCAGAGTTTTGGCATCATTGATGGCATTACTCATGGTAGTCGGCTTGATTCCGACTAATCTTCTCGGTGGAGTTGTTGCTTTTGCTGAAAGCACAACATACACCTTTGATCCGTCCGCAGAGGCGTCAATCACAGGTGCTGAGAAGAAAGCAACCATCGCAGACGGAACAACCTTTGCAGATGGATTCTTTACACTTGTTGGAGCTGCGACAAGAGCTAACAGCAGTGTGTACAGCCTTGAGCTTGCAAAGGCACAGACAGGCTCACTTCAGTTTACATCTGATGGAGTGACAAAGGTAACATTTACGGTTTCAAGTACCGGAAGCAGCAATACAACAACGGGTATTACACTTACGGATGCGGACGGCGCTACATACGCAGAGAGCACAGGTCAGTCAGAGGTTAAAGGCTCTGACGGAGTTGAGTTCACATATGAGAACCTTCCAGCAGGAACCTACTCATTTAATACAACGGAGTCTGCAAGAGGTATGAGAATATTATCTGCAGTTGTAGAGGTTGAAGCAGCATCCACTGAGCCTGTAACTAATACCTTTGATCCTGCAGAGGAAGCAGCAATTACAGGCGCTGAGAAGAAAGCAACTATTGCAGACGGAACAACCTTCACTAACGGATATTTCACATTGGAGGGTTCAGCAACAAGAGCTAACAGCAGTGTGTATAGTCTTGAGCTTGCAAAGGCACAGACAGGTTCACTTGTGTTTACAACAACAGGAACTGCTAAGGCTGCATTTACGGTTTCAAGTACCGGAAGCAGCAATACAACAACAGGTATTACACTTACGGATGCGGACGGCAACACATATGCAGAAAGCACAGGCCAGTCAGAGGTTAAGGGTTCTGACGGAGTTGAGTTCACATATGAGAACCTTCCAGCAGGAACCTACAAGTTCAACACAACAGAATCTGCAAGAGGTATGAGAGTACTTAAGGCAGTTGTTGAGGAACAGAGTGGTGCAGCTTCAGGACCTAAGGAAAGATTAGATTGGGACAAGGTTGCCAATCCGACAGTCAACAGCGTTGTAAAGAATTCCGATGGTTCTCTTGATATTGACGTTACCGGCAATGTTGGATATGACGGAGCAGACAGCGCCAGATTATTTATGTACCAGGATGGCTTTGAGGTATCAAGCGTACAGGTTACCAAGGATGGTGTATACACACTTACTCCGACTACCGAGGGTACATTCACATTTAAGGTTATAATCAGCAGGTCTGAATGTACGGATAAGGAGAGCGAGGTTTATACCTTTGACGGATATACACTTCCTCTTGCAAAGCCTACAATCACATGGCTTAACAACCTTGGAAACGGTTCGGTTTATGTTGACTGGAATAATGTAGAGGCAGACCAGTATACGGTTTCATATAAGTCAGAGGCGGATGCGGAATATGTTGAAGCAGCTCAGACAACAACAGGCAATTATACATTGACAGGTCTTATCGACGGGTCTAAATATGATGTTAAGGTTTCAGCTACAAAGGACGGCCTTACATCATCGGATGTTGCATCAATCACAGTTGGCGACGCTGAGCAGAAGTGGTATGTTGCAGCGATTGGTTCAGCAACTTCCGGCAAGATTACCGTTGATGGAACAGAATATCCTGTAACCACAGCTTCAGGCGTAACAGAGGTTCCTTCAGTAGTTAATACTGATAAGGTAATCAAGATTGATGCCGCTGAGAATGGTAAGATTGCGGATAGTGAGGACGGTTTCTTCTTCTACTATACCAAGATTGACCCTAATACGGAGAACTTCAAGCTTACAGCTACATTTACGGTAGTTGATACTTCATCGACACCGGATAACCAGACAGGCTATGGTATTTATGCAACTGACGTGGCAGGCTATGGCTCAAAGGATAACAAGTACTTTAACTCTGTATCAGTAGGCCAGTTCAAGATGTACTTAAACGGCTACCATGCTCATGGTGCAAGACTTGTAACAGGTTATGAGTCATATGATACATCTAATACAAATGGTGTAGTAAGAAGTCTTGATAATACCAATGTTATCGGACCTGTTAATACGGATGATACGGTTAATGTAGGCGACAGCTTCACATATACATTGGAAAAGACGGACGAAGGATATGTTGCATCTATGACAGGCGGCAGCTCATATACATTCGAGGGTGCTACAAGCCTTATGCAGCAGGAGGATGGCTCAATCTGTGTTGGTGTTATGGCAGCACGTAAGGTTGGAGTAGAAATTTCAGACATCACCTTTGAAAAGAGTGAGGGTACAGCAAGCGGTTCATCTGCTGCGACGATTACACCTTCATTCAAGGTTATTTCAGCAAGTACATCCAATACAACTGATTACGAGTTTATTGGTTTCTCAAATGTCAATGGCTGGCTGGATGTTTATGATCCTTCAGGAACACTTATATATGCGGACTACATCGAAGCAGATAAGAATATTAAGGTTCCTGTTACATTGACAAATGTCGGCGGATATAACGGAATCAGATATGCATTTGCTGTTGATAAGGAAATACCTAACTTGGAGAGTACCGGTGAGATAAGCAGCACTGTTAATGTACTTTTACAGCAGTGGGGCAATGAGGGTGAGACAATTTATGTTTCTCCTAATGGAAATTCAAGCGCAGCAGGAACAATGGAGGATCCATTAGCTCTTGAGACAGCACTTAAGTATGCACAGCCGGGTCAGACAATTCTTATGCTTGACGGAACATACTATCCGACAGAGGATTATGTTATTCCAAGAGGCGTAGATGGTACGGCTGATAATATGATTACACTTGCACCTTTAAATGAAGTTGGTTCAGTTATAATTGATGGTTCAGCAATGGAAGCATCATCATCATTGCTTACTATCGTTGGTGACTATTGGCATGTATATGGCATCGAATTCCAGAATGGTCTTGGAAAGGGTGTCAGTGTATGCGGAAGCAACAATATTGTAGAACGTTGTACAATTCATGATGTTCAGAATACAGGTCTTCAGATAAGCAGATATTCAGGTGAACCTAATGATAACGGCTTATGGCCTGCTAACAACCTGATTAAGTACTGTGAAGCATATGACTGCTGTGATCCGGGCAGAAATGATGCCGATGGTTTCGCTGCAAAGCTTACCTGTGGTGAGGGCAATAAGTTCTACGGATGTATTTCACATAACAACATTGATGACGGCTGGGATTTGTATGCCAAGTCTACAACTGGCCCAATCGGTGCTGTAACGATTGAAAACTGTGTAGCTTACAGCAATGGTTTCTTAACAACGGATGACCCTGCAACAGTAGCATTTGGTGAAGGAAACGGATTTAAGCTTGGCGGTGAGAATATGCCGGGCGCTCATAAGCTCATTAACAGTATCACATATAATAACGCCGGTAAGGGTGTAACAAGTAACTCAGGTCCAAATTGTGAGGTTTACAATGTAACTGCTTACAACAACTCATTAAAGGGTTCTACTTATAATGTAAGCTTGTATACAAAGGCATCAAACTCTAAGGAATGGAAACTTGATGGTATGCTTTCAATTGCAGAGAATGGCACAACGGCGGCTGAGCTTGGCTCAAGCAATGGTGTTATTTACTCATTAAGAAGTGCAACTAACTACCTCTTTGACGGAACTAAGTCAACAAATACAACGGGTGTTACAGCAACCTCAGCTTGGTTTGTAAGTACTGATATTTCAGTAAGACCTACAATCACAGATAATGGCATCGATATGCATGGTTTACTTGAGCTTACCTCGGATGCTCCTTCAGACACGGGTGCAAGATTAACATTATCAAGCTTCTCAGGTCAGGAAGCAGTTAAACCGACTGCTACGGCTACAACAGTATCTGAAAAGAAGACAATGCAGATACTTGGATTTACAGCAGTAGCACTTGGAAGCAGCACGGGCGTTAAGACAGGTGATACAGCTCCGGTTATGCCACTTGTATTTATGATGATTGTATCAGCAGCAATCTGCGGTGTATGCGTTTTCAGAAGAAAAAGGGCATAAGTCAAATTAATATCTTGCAATTCATAGAATAATATATAGGCCTCGGGCATAATGCCCGAGGCTTTTTGCTTGTATTTTAAGCTATGTAAGAGTATAATAGTAAATAATTGTGTAAAAATATTCTGGGAGGAATCCAATGAAGGGAATAATATTGGCAGGCGGTTCAGGTACACGCCTTTACCCATTAACGAAAGCAATATCAAAACAGATAATGCCGGTGTATGATAAGCCGATGATTTATTATCCGTTATCTACACTGATGCTTGCAGGAATCAGGGAAGTGCTGATTATATCGACACCTAGGGATCTCCCGGTATTTGAGGAGCTTTTGGGTGACGGAAGCCAGTTGGGAATGAGATTTGAGTATGCCATTCAGGAGTCTCCGAGGGGACTCGCAGATGCGTTTATTATAGGAGCAGAGTTTATAGGCACGGATAATGTAGCACTTGTACTCGGAGATAATATCTTCTACGGACAGAGCTTCTCAAAGGTGCTTATGAGAGCAGCCGGCAGAAAGAACGGAGCAACGATTTTCGGATATTATGTAAAGGACCCGAGGGAATACGGAGTAGTAGAGTTTGACGAAAACGGAAAGGCACTTTCCATTGAGGAAAAGCCTGAAAATCCAAAATCCAACTATGCAGTGCCGGGACTTTATTTTTATGATAATGACGTTGTCGAAATTGCGAGAAATGTAAAGCCTTCGGACAGGGGCGAGATAGAAATAACATCAGTTAATAATGAGTATTTAAGAAGGGGCACTCTTCAGGTAGAAACACTTGGAAGAGGCTTCGCGTGGCTTGATACAGGCAATCATGATATGCTGCTTGCCGCTGCCGATTTCGTTTCGGCATTTCAGAAAAGACAGGGCTTATACATTTCCTGCATTGAGGAAATTGCATATAAGAAGGGCTA
>CAYOHM010000010.1:0-1640 GCA_964403785.1 uncultured Alistipes sp. | reverse complement strand
AATTAATATAACGGAGAGCATATGCAATGAAAAAAATATTGGTAACAGGCTGTAACGGACAGCTCGGTAGAGCGATAAATCAGGTGTATGAAGCAGATGCCGATACAGTAAAGCTTATAAATACGGATTCTGCTGACCTTGACATAACCGATATTGACAATGTTTTAAGCATGGTAAATGAGATTGGACCTCAAACGATAATAAACTGTGCGGCACACACCAATGTCAACAAGTGTGAAACAGATTGGGACAATGCATACAGGATAAATGCTATCGGACCGAGAAATCTTGCAATAGCAGCGCAGCATACAGAGGCAAAGCTGATACATGTGTCAACGGATTATGTATTTGACGGTGAAGGCAGTAAGCCGTACACGGAGTTTGATGCGGTAAACCCATGCGGAGCATACGGAGAGACCAAGCTTGCAGGAGAAAATTTTGTAAAACAGTTCTGCGACAGACATTTTATAGTAAGAACGGCATGGCTTTATGGGGACGGTGGTAATTTTGTCAGAACCATGTTAAGGCTTGCAAAGGAAAATAAAAGTGTTAATGTTGTGTGCGACCAGTTCGGAACGCCTACAAGCGCTCTTGAGCTTGCACGAATGATAAAGACACTTGAACCGACACAGAACTATGGTGTGTTCCATGGAACATGTGAGGGAAGCTGCTCATGGGCAGAATTTGCCTCACAGATTTTTAAGACAGCAGGAATTGATGCGACGGTAAATTACATCACAACCGACCAGTATCCTACACCTGCCAAAAGACCGGCATATTCGGT
Source organism: uncultured Alistipes sp. (assembly GCA_964403785.1). Classification (GTDB taxonomy): domain Bacteria; phylum Bacillota; class Clostridia; order Lachnospirales; family Lachnospiraceae; genus MGBC120314. The sequence continues at coordinate 856 of CAYOHM010000010.1, read as the reverse complement.
GCTTGAGAATTATATGTTAAAGCTTACGACAGGTTATGTAATGGCTGACTGGAAGACGGCACTTGATGAATATATGGCTTCGCCGGAGGCATTCAAATAACAGTATAAAGGAGAATTTCTATGAGAACCTACCTAGTAACAGGCGGCGCCGGTTTTATCGGCTCGAATTACATTCACTATATGTTTAAGAAATATGACAATGAGATTAGGATAATAAATGTTGACGTGCTTACATATGCAGGCAATCTTGAAAACCTCAAGGATATTGAGAACAGGGAAAATTACACCTTTATAAAAGCGGACATATGCGACAGTGAGGCAATCAGCAAGATATTTGCAGAAAATGATATAGACAGAGTAGTGCATTTTGCGGCAGAAAGCCATGTTGACAGAAGTATAAAGGAGCCGGAGGTGTTCGTAAGAACCAATGTAATGGGTACTGCGGTAATGCTCAACTGCGCGAGGGCGGCATGGGAGCTTGAGGACGGAACCTACAAGCCTGACAAGAAGTTCCTTCATGTATCAACGGATGAGGTATATGGTTCACTTGAGGAGGATAATAATGCCTTCTTCTATGAAACAACACCATATGACCCGCATAGTCCGTACTCAGCAAGCAAGGCATCATCGGATTTCCTTGTAAAGGCGTATATGGATACCTACAAATTTCCAGCCAATATAACGAACTGCAGCAATAATTACGGTCCATACCAGTTCCCTGAAAAATTCATTCCTTTGATGATAAATAATGCTCTTTTGGGAAAGCCCCTTCCGGTTTACGGAGATGGCAAAAATGTAAGGGACTGGCTGTATGTTGAGGACCATGCAAAAGCAATCGATATGGTTCAGGAGCAGG
>CAYOHM010000009.1:0-37069 GCA_964403785.1 uncultured Alistipes sp. | reverse complement strand
GCATCAACGGAGAACCAACCTTAACGGTATCGCCTTCTTTGACGTCAAGCTTTGGAGGGCAGATTTGAACAGATTCAGTTTGAGGTTTTAAGTGATTGATTTTAAAAGTTTTGTTAAAGGTAAAATTGTCATAAAGCTTACAGGACCGACGCCGGAACGCTTTTTTAATATATGCTTTGCAAATAAAATAGATTTATATGATATAAAGTATATTGACGGTACATATTATTTCGCGATTAATCCCAAAGAATATTATGATTTGAAGCCAATCATAAAAAAGACAGGCTCTAAAACAAGAATAGTAAAAAAATACGGGCTTGTTTTTTATATGTTTAAATATAGAAAACATAATTGTTTTGCTGCGGGTATTCTGATAGCAGCTTTTTTAATTTATCTGATGACCTTGTTTTTGTGGGATATCCAGATGGAAGGCAATTATATGATAACCAATGATATGATAATGGAGGTCCTTAACAATAATGCTATACATCATGGAATGTTTATGAAGCAAATTGATTGTGAAGAAATCGAAAAGAAATTAAGAAATGAATTTGATGATATAACCTGGGTTTCTGTTGAGGCTACCGGAAGCCAGATTACCATATATGTAAAAGAAAATGATGAAGATTATGTTCTTAAAAAAAGTGATGAAGTATGCAATATAGTTTCAACCTGTGATGGAATTTTGGATTATATAATCACGAGAACTGGTACACCTCTTAAGAGTGTCGGCGACGAAGTCAAAGAGGGGGATATAATTGTAAGCGGAATTATTAATGTGTATGATGATTACGAAACAATTATAGATAAAAAGTATGTCGCATCAGATGCGGATATACTTATCAGGACAGAATATGAATATGACGATTCCATTAAGATAAGATATAAATATAAGCTGTTTACGGGAAAAGTCAAAAAAAATTACTACATAAATTTCTTTGACTTTTACATTTGTCCTGTTTTTGGAAAGAAATTTGAAAAATATGACATAATAACTACGGACCATCAGATAAAATTGGGGAGCAGCCTTTATTTGCCGATACATTACGGCGTAAAGGAAAACAGTGAATATATTGAGCAGACCGCTGATTATACACAAACACAGGCAAATATCATACTTGAGGAGAATTTGAACTTCTTTTTAAATGGGTTATCAGAAAAAGGAGTGCAAATAGTAGGAAAAGATGTTAAAATGGGTAAGAGTTTAAATAAATATACATATACAGGTAAAATCGATATGATTGCACCTGCTTATGAAAAGGTTTATGACATAGGAGATTTAGATGGGAATAATTGAGAAACATATAGAAATTCCGGCATTGCATGAGCAAAATGTTTTTGGACAGTTTGACAGCTACGTTAAGAAAATTGAACGTGCATTTTCAGTTACCGTAATTGAGCGTGACGGAAAACTTAAGATACTTGGCAATGAAGCAAGCGCAGAAAAAGCACAGGATGTATTTAACAGCCTGTTTGAACTTTCCAAAAGAGGAACAACTATAACGGAGCAAAGTGTTGACTATGCCATTTCATTGTCAATGGATAATAAAACAGAGGCGGTGGTAGAGCTTGACACGGATATTATTTGCCGCACGCTTAATGGTAAACCGATAAAACCCAAGACTATCGGTCAAAGAGAGTATGTCAACGCAATAAAAGATAAAATGATTGTTTTCGGGCTGGGCCCCGCCGGTACGGGTAAGACATATCTTGCAATGGCAATGGCGATAACTGCATTCAGGGCTGATGAAGTCAGCAGAATTATACTTACCAGACCCGCGATAGAGGCAGGTGAAAAGCTCGGATTTTTGCCGGGTGATTTGCAAAGCAAGGTGGACCCGTATCTGCGTCCTCTGTATGACGCATTATACCAGATAATGGGAGCTGAGAACTTTCAAAGTAATATGGAAAAGGGGCTTATTGAGGTAGCGCCCCTTGCTTATATGCGAGGGCGTACATTGGACAACGCATTTATAATTTTGGATGAGGCACAGAACACGACACCTGCACAGATGAAAATGTTCCTTACCAGAATCGGCTTTGGCTCAAAGGTAGTTGTAACCGGAGACCTTACCCAGAAGGATTTGCCGGCGGATGCTGTGTCAGGTCTTGATGTTGCTCTTAAGGTGCTTAATAAAGTTGAAGAAATATCAATTCAAAGACTCACCAATAATGATGTTGTAAGACATCCTCTTGTCCAGAAGATTGTTAAGGCTTACGAGGAGTATGAAGAAAAAGAACAGAAAAGAACCAATAGGAGCAGTAATTATAAAGCTCAGCACAGTGCAAGGAGGAAAGGACAACCAAAATGACAATAAATTTTGACTATGAAACAGAAAAAAGGCCTGATGGAGATTACGAGGATATAGTAAGAAAAGTAATTGAAGAGGCGATTGATTTTGAAGGCTGTCCGTATGAGGCTGAGGTGGATGTGCTTTTAACGGATAATGACGGAATCCATGAAATAAATAAGGAATACAGGGGCATTGACAAACCTACGGATGTTTTGTCATTTCCTATGATTGAATATGCTGTTCCGGGTGAATTTGATTTTTTGGAGGAGGATGACAGCGCCTTTAACCCTGAAACGGGAGAGCTGATTCTGGGGGATATTGTACTTTCGGTAGACAAAATCCAAGAACAGGCTTATAATTATGGTCATGGACAAGTTAGGGAGCTTGCATTCCTGGTGGCTCATAGTATGCTTCATCTGTTCGGATATGACCATATGACACAGAATGAGGCAGAGATTATGGAGAGCAAACAGAATGAAATCCTTAATAATCTAAATATAAGGAGATAAATTTATGAAAAAGTTTTTTACATACGCAGCGGCGCTTACAATGTCCTTCCTGCTTATAGGCTGCGGTAATGAAGTGGATAATCCGACCGGTGCAACACAGGCAACGCAGGCTGTTGTTGAGCAGACTACTGCTGAACAGACCACAACTGCACAGGATAACACAGTAGCGGTAAATCATGAAGGCTTGGCACAGAGCGTACTTACAGGTGAGTGGATTGACCCTGAAATAGCTGCAAGACGTCCGCTTGCAATTATGATTAATAACATTGAAGATGCGGATCCTCAGTCCGGCATTGACCGTGCTGAAATTATGTATGAAGCGTACGTTGAGAGTGATATAACACGTATGATGATGATACTTCAGGATTATGATGATATGTCCAAAATCGGACCTGTAAGAAGCTGCAGGGAATTCTATGTATATTTTGCCAAGGAATTTGACGCAATATATGTGCATTTTGGCTATTCACCGCTTGCAGCAACACTTCTTGACAGTGACAAGGTACAGCATCTTGATGGCTTGACACTGGATGGTTCGGTATTTTACAGAACGACGGACCGTGTAGCACCTCATAATGCATATACTTCAAGTGACAAGCTTCTTGAAAAGATTGAAAGCTTAGGCTGGAGTTCAACGATTTCTTCGGATTTTGATGCACCGCTTAATTTTAATGCGGATGAAACTAATCCAATTGTACTTACAGAGGGTGCTGACTGTACAGTGTTTAAGCCGGGCTTTAAGCGTAATAAGCCTGTATTTACATATAATGCCGAGGATGGCTTGTATTATCGTGAGCAGTACGGCAGAGCACATTGTGATATGGAAAGCGGACAGCAGCTTGCATTCAAGAATATTCTGGTTAAGTTTGTATCAGGTACGAAGTATACAAACGGAACGCCTATTCTTGATCTGATGGGTGAGGGACCTGCTTATTATATCACGGATGGTAAGCTGGTTCAGGTTAAGTGGGTCAAGGAAACAGAATTCGGACCTACAAAATACTATTACAATTCCGGCGAGGAGCTGGTGCTCAACCAGGGCAAGACATTTATCAACGTTATCACAATGGATGATGCGGATGATGTTGAATACTACTAAATAACAAATTTCTTCAATACTGAATATTTATGACAATTTAGCAGATAATATGCATGAAAGGATTGTGAAAACATGAAAAGATTGTATATTATCTGCTTTTTTTGCGTATGTGCGGCGCTTGGGGCGTATTTTACCTATAATTACTTTAGCAATGACAATAAAAACAATGAAGAAAAAACAGAATATACAGATTTTTTAAATTATGAAATTGTTGAAATCCCAATAGATAATTTATCCGATGAAAATATAAAAATAAATAATCTGACTGTTGTAAAAATGCAGAAATTTTATGAAACAGAAAATGAGTTTAGCGAAGAAACGATAAGCACACCCGTTATTTATCTGGAAATGACAAAACAGGATATGTTAACCTATCTTGCCGGATATATGGCGCAGCCCTCAAGAGAAGATGTTGATGAAGGTATAGTGTCCTTTGAGATTGTTGAATTTACGGCGCGTGAGGTGGTACTTAGAAAAACTTACAGAACAACAGCCAAGGAAAAGGTGAAATACTATGGATGTATAGAAAACGGATATGTTTGTATATATATGGAGGATGGCAGGACGATTTATGATTATACGGATATTTCGTCAAATAAACTGCCGTCAAATATAAAAGAACAGTTGAGCGAGGGAATGAAATTTTACGGAATAGACGAATTATATGAATTTCTGGAAACTTACAGCAGCTAAAACTTGCATATTTATCAAAAAAAATTTATAATTAAGCAATAGTGTTTTAAAGGAATGATAAAATGGAAGTGTTGTGTGATACTTTAGTCCTTGGTGCAGGTGCATCAGGAATTATGGCTGCGATTACAGCCGCAAGGAACGATAAAAAAGTATATATATTGGAGCATATGCAGGAGGCCTGTCAGAAGCTGCTGATAACCGGAAACGGAAGATGCAATCTTACCAATCTGTATATGGATAAATCCTGTTATGGTATGGATTGTTCTGATTTTGCAATGAATATAATCAATAAATTTTCTGAAAAAGACACTATAAGATTTTTTAATGAATTGGGTATGCTGACACACAGCAAAAACGGTTATGTATATCCGTATACCAATCAGGCAGCAACGGTCAGACAGGTATTGCTTACAGAGGTGGTGCGTCTTGGCATCAATCTTAAGACGGATATAAGCGTAAAGGAAATTAAAAAGGATTCATTAAAGAGATTTATTCTGATTACGGATAGGGATAAATATATATGTCATAATCTAATTATGGCAACAGGTTCAAAAGCATACGAAAAGACGGGCTCGGACGGCTCGGGATATGAGCTTGCCAAAGGGCTTGGGCATAAAATAATAAAGCCCCTGCCTTCACTTACTGCTTTGGTTTGCAGGGATGATAAATTAAAAAATGCACAGGGAGTACGGACCGGCTGTAAAATTACCCTTTGGGTAGATGATAAGGAAATAATTGACAGTACGGGCGAGGTTCAGATTACCGCATATGGCATTTCGGGAATCCCTGCGTTTCAGGTAAGCCGTTATGCTGTAAAGGCGGTTGATGAGAAGAAAAAGGTTTCCTGTACCCTGGATTTTCTGCCGGAGTATACATATAATGATATAAGGACAATTATCGACAATCAGGCTCGCAGCGGCGTGTCCTTCATTAAGGATACAGTTCAGGGGATGCTTAATAACAAATTACTTAATGTAATTGCCGTAAAAAGCGGGCTGGTTATGGAAAAAAAGCTCGCCAATACGGATATAAATGAAGTTTATAAAATGATTGATTATATTAAAAATTATAAAATAGACATTATTGATTATAAATCCTTTGACTTTGGACAGGTTTGTCAGGGCGGCGTGGATTTGCGCGAGGTCTGTGAGGATACTCTCGAATCTAAAATAATTAAAGGGCTCTACTTTGCGGGCGAAATACTTAATGTAGATGGCGCCTGCGGAGGATATAATCTTCAGTGGGCGTTTAGCTCGGGATATGTAGCCGGAGGAGCGTTTATTTAAATGATAAGAATTAATCAGATTAAGCTTGCTCCGAACCATTCAGAGGAAGCGCTTACGAATGAAATAAGGAAAATACTTAAATTAAAAAAAGAAAAATTCACATACAGTATTGAAAAGCGTTCAATTGATGCCAGAAATAAGCCATATATAAAATACATTTACTCGGTAAATGTATGTATTGACGGGCTAAACAGTAAGGCTCAGCAAAATCTGGTAAAAAGGCTTAATGACAAGAATATTTTACTTACAACTGCTCAAAAATATGTCTTTCCGTATGATAAGGCAGGGGATGACAATTTCCTGCGCCCGGTAGTTGTCGGAAGCGGACCGGCGGGTCTTTTTTGCGCCCTGCTGCTTGCACAGAACGGATACAGACCTGTTGTGCTTGAACGCGGCTGTGATGTTGATGAACGTACACGCAAGGTTGCTGATTTCTGGAATGGCGGACCGCTTGATGAAGAATGTAATGTTCAATTCGGAGAAGGCGGCGCGGGTACATTTTCGGACGGTAAGCTAAATACGCAGGTAAAGGAGCAGTACGGCAGAATACGTTATGTGTTGGATACATTTGTAAAATACGGAGCCCCCTCAGAGATAACGTATTCCAATAAGCCCCATATCGGAACTGATGTATTGAGAACAGTCGTAAAAAATATGAGAAATGAGATTATTTCCTGCGGCGGTGACGTAAAATTTAACTGTAAATTAACGGATATACATATATCGGACAACAGAGTTACGGAAATTGTTATAAATGACTCTGAGACGATAAAATGTGACAAACTGATTTTGGCAATCGGACACAGTGCAAGGGATACATATAAGCTGCTGGGTGACAGAAACATCAATATGATTCCAAAATCCTTTGCAATAGGTGTCAGAATAGAACATCCGCAAAAAATGATTGATGAGTATGCATATGATGAAAATATATATGAACTGCCTCCGGCAAGCTATAAAGTAACACATTCAGCCGGATTAGGTCGCGGTGTCTATTCCTTCTGTATGTGTCCCGGAGGGTATGTTGTTAATGCATCCTCGCAAAAGGGAAGGCTTTGCGTAAACGGAATGAGTTACTCGGGACGTGATGCTGCAAATGCCAACAGTGCCATTGTAGTAACCGTTACACCACAGGATTATGGTGATAACGGACCGCTTTCGGGGATTGATTTTATTTCAGAGCTTGAAGCAAAGGCATATGCTGTTGGTGACGGAAATATCCCATCACAAACCTTTAAAAGCTTTAAGGAGAACACTGTCTGTGAGCATTTAGGTGATATTAAGCCCTGTACTAAGGGCGGTTATAAATTATCAAACCTTCGTGAGGTTCTGCCTGATTATGTATGCAGCACGATTATCGAAGGTATTGACAGCTTTGCAGGACAGATTCCGGGCTTTAACCGTGATGATGCTGTTTTGCACGCAATTGAAAGCAGAACCTCAAGTCCTGTCAGAATCACCAGGGATGAGGATTTTATGTGCAGCGTCAGGGGTATTTTCCCATGCGGTGAGGGAGCAGGGTATGCCGGAGGTATTACCAGTGCCGCCGTTGATGGAATTAAAACAGCCGAGGCTGTTTGCAAATATATTACAAACGAAGCAGGTTATAAGGAAAATGAATAAAAGGGAAGCTATAAAAAACAAACAGAAAATAGTTATTAAGGTAGGTTCATCGACACTTACACATGAAAGCACGGGTAATCTTAATTTATCAAAGGTTGAAAAGCTGGTCAGGATACTTTGTGATTTACATAATTCCGGCAAGGAGGTTATTCTTGTAAGCTCCGGTGCAATTGCAGTAGGAAGAAAAGCACTTGGAATCATGGAAAGACCGAAAACAATGCCTGTCAAGCAGGCATGTGCGGCTGTCGGACAGGCAAGGCTTATGATGACCTATCAGAAGATATTCGGCGAATACAATCAGATTGCAGCTCAGGTGCTTATGACCAAAAGTACAATGATAAATGATGACAGCCGTTTTAATGCACAGAATACGTTTGCACAGCTCCTTAAAATGGGTGTAATACCGATTGTCAATGAGAACGATACGGTTTCCACACATGAAATTGAATTTGGAGATAATGATAAGCTGTCTGCGATTGTTGCTGCGCTTACATCCGCTGATTTATTGATTTTGCTCTCGGATATTGACGGTTTATTTACGGATGACCCTAATAAAAATACCGATGCAAGGTTTATAGAGGAGGTTCCTTACATAGACGAGGAGCTTATGAATATGGGAAAGGGCTCGGCAAGCAGCGTCGGAACGGGAGGAATGGCTGCAAAGCTGGATGCTGCCAGAATAGCAACGGATTCCGGTGCAGATATGATTATAGCAAACGGCGATGATATCAATAACCTTGAGAAAATAGTCAACGGAGAAAATGTCGGAACACTGTTTCTGGCGCATAAAAATCCTGAATTTGATTTGATGGAGATTTTGTAGAATGGTAACTGATGAAACAATTAAGCGTATTAACGAATTATACAGAAAGTCAAAGGCGGAGGGACTTACTAAGGAAGAACTGCAGGAGCAGGCACAGCTTCGCCGCGCATATATAGACGCAATGAAGGCAAGTATGCGCTCACATCTTGAAAATATTACAATACAGAATCCCGACGGTTCGCTGATAAATGTTAAGGAACGCCATGATGAGAAAATGAAGCATAAGAACGGACAATTAAGTTAAATGAACAAAAAAGAGCTGCGGGCATATATAAAATCACAAAAAGAAAAATTATCTCCTGACGAGGTTCTTATGCGTTCACAAAGGGTATTGCAAAGGCTTTATGAACAGGAATGTTACCAAAATACCCAAAACATATACACATATGTTAATTATAATCAGGAGGTATGCACTAAGGAACTTATTGAACAGTCGCTGGTGCGTATGAAAAATGTCTTTGTACCAAAGGTGTTCGGGGACAGGATGTTATTTTACAAAATAAGCAGTCTTGATGAGTTAAAGCCGGGAGCATACGGCATTTTAGAGCCTGCCGTAAAAAGCCTTGATTTGAAGGATGACAGAGTAGCGGATACGCCTTGTGGACTTATGATAATGCCGGGGCTTGCTTTTGACAGAAGCGGGGGCAGGATAGGCTACGGTGGCGGATTTTATGACAGGTATCTTAGTGAGCATACAGATTTTTTTAAGGTGGCGCTATGCTTTGATTTTCAGATAGTGGATAAAATTATTTCAGAAGATTTTGATATTCCGGTACAAATGATTATTTCAGAAAGTGAAATTATTTCAGAAAGCAGAATTATTTAGGAGAAAACTATGTCATATTTAGAAGAACTGGGACAAAATGCGGTTATTGCCGCAAGGGCACTCGCAAAGCTTGGAGTTACAAAAAAGAATGAAGCGCTAATTGCTGCTGCGGATAACTTAATAAAGAGAAAAGAAGATATTATTGCTGCCAATGAAATTGATATTGATAACGCAGTAAAGTCAAATATGAGCCCTGCCATGACGGACAGGCTAAGACTGGACTCAAAAAGAATTGAACAGATGGCACAGGGTATTCGCCAGGTTGCATCGCTTGATGACCCGGTGGGCGAAGTGCTTTCAATGAAAAAACGTCCGAATGGGCTGGTTATTGGTCAAAAAAGGGTTCCTCTCGGTGTTATCGGCATTATTTATGAATCAAGACCGAATGTTACGGCGGATGCATTTGCATTGTGCTTTAAAACAGGCAATGCAGTAATTCTCCGCGGCGGTTCCGATGCAATTAATTCCAATATTAAGATTGTTGAGGTAATCGACGAGGCATTAAAAGAAAGCGGGATTGATTGCAGCGCTGTTTCACTTATTACGGATACGGACAGAGAGCTTGTAAAACAGATGCTTAAGCTTAATGCTTATATAGATGTTATCATTCCGCGCGGCGGCGCAGGCCTTATTAAAATGGTTGTAGAGAACAGCACAGTTCCGGTTATCGAAACCGGCACCGGAAATTGTCATATTTATGTTGATGAAACAGCGGATTTTGATATGGCAATCAATATTATTGTAAATGCAAAAACACAGCGCATAGGAGTGTGCAATGCCTGTGAATCCGTTGTTGTGCATAGAGCCATTGCCAAGGATTTTATTCCGCTTATGGCAAAAAAACTGTGTGAGAAAAACGTTGAGATTCGCGGTGATGAACTGTCTATGGAGCTTGCACCGCAAATCGTTCCGGCAACTCAGGAGGATTGGGGGAAGGAGTACCTTGACTATATTCTTTCCTGCAGGATAGTTAATGATATTGATGAAGCCATAGAACATATCAACAAATATAACACAGGTCATTCAGAGTCGATTATCACAAGGGATTATGCAAATTCACAAAAGTTTCTTGAGGAGGTGGACGCTGCCTGTGTATATGTAAATGCGTCAACACGTTTTACTGATGGCTTTGAATTCGGTTTTGGCGCTGAAATAGGAATCAGTACACAAAAGCTCCATGCGAGAGGACCTATGGGACTTAAGGAGCTGACAACCACCAAATATATTATTTACGGTGACGGACAGGTAAGAGGATAATTATGGAACTAAAAGAAAATATTAAAACTCCTGATTCAATACAGGAAACAAAAAGACAATATGAATTTATGGATAAATGCCACGAATATGTTGCCAATAAAGAAAAAGAGTTCGGAAGAAGGTTAAGGGCATGCGTTAATACCTTCGGGTGTCAGATGAATGCAAGGGATTCTGAAAAATTAGTCGGTATTCTGGAAAAAATCGGATATGAGATTACGGAGGACGAAAATTGTGATTTCGTGATTTTTAACACTTGCACGGTAAGAGAAAATGCCAATACAAGAGTTTACGGACGTCTGGGAGCTCTCAAGAACTTCAAGAAGAAAAATCCGGATATGATAATTGCACTGTGCGGCTGTATGATGCAGGAGCCACAGGTGGTGGAGAAAATTAAAAGCTCATATCCGTTTGTCAGCTTGATTTTCGGAACACATAATATTTACAAATTTGCAGAATTAGTATATACAAGTCTTAATTCTGACAGAATAATAATTGACATATGGAAGGATACTGACAAGATAGTGGAGGACCTTCCGAGTGAACGTAAATTTTCATTTAAATCCGGCGTAAATATTATGTTTGGATGCAATAATTTCTGCACGTACTGTATTGTACCATATGTGCGCGGCAGGGAAAGAAGCCGTGAGCCGCGGGATATTGTTCGTGAAATTGAACTTCTTGCCGCAGATGGTGTCAAGGAGGTTATGCTTCTCGGACAAAATGTCAATTCATATGGAAAAAATCTTGAGAATCCGATTTCCTTTGCACAGCTTCTTGCACAAATAGAAAAGATAGAGGGACTTGAGCGCATAAGGTTTATGACGCCGCATCCAAAGGATTTGTCGGACGAATTAATAGATGTTATGAGCAAATCCGAAAAAATTTGTCATCACATACATTTGCCTCTTCAATCCGGAAGTACCAAGATTTTGAAAAAAATGAACAGGCACTATACAAAGGAGCAGTACCTTGCGCTTGTAGAACGAATAAGAAATAAAATACCGGATGTATCGATTACAACGGATATTATTGTTGGTTTTCCTGACGAGAGTGAAGAAGATTTTCTTGATACGATTGATGTTGTGAGAAAATCACGTTTTGACAGTGCGTATACCTTCATTTATTCAAAACGTACCGGAACGCCTGCCGCTGTTATGGAAAATCAGATACCGGAGGATGTCATCAAAAACCGTTTTGACAGATTGCTTAAAGAGGTGCAGAAAATCTCTGCCCAGGAGTCCTCTAAATACGAAGGAACAACACAAAAAGTCCTTGTCGAATCTGTAAGCGAACATGATGAGAAGCTGGTAACCGGAAGATTATCAAATAATATTCTGGTGCATTTTGCAGGTGATGAAACACTTATTGGAAGTATAGTTGAAGTTTATCTTAAAGAAGCAAAGGGCTTTTATTATTTCGGAGAAAGGACAGGCGCCGCTAATGAGTGATAATTTATCAGATGCTACACCTATGATGCAGGCGTATCTGGAAACAAAAGCAAAATATAAGGACTGCATTTTGTTTTACCGTCTCGGAGATTTTTATGAAATGTTTTTTGATGATGCACATACCGCGTCCAGAGAGCTTGAGCTGACGCTTACCGGTAAGAGCTGCGGACTTGACGAAAGAGCACCTATGTGCGGTGTGCCGTTCCACTCGGCGGATGGATATATTAATAAGCTCGTTGCAAAGGGTTATAAGGTTGCGATTTGTGAACAGATTGAGGACCCAAAACTGGCAAAGGGGCTTGTTAAGCGTGAAGTGATTCGTGTTGTCACACCGGGAACAAACATTAATTCACAGGCTCTTGATGAAAGCCGTAATAATTATCTTATGTGCATTGTTTATACCGGTGATAATATCGGCATTTCGGTAGCTGACGTGTCAACGGGTGACTACTATGTGACAGAGGTTGAGACGGGCCGCGTTTTAATTGATGAAATCAACAAATTCTCACCTTCCGAGATAATATGTAATGAATCCTTGTATATGAGTGGAATTGAGCTGGAGGATTTGGTTCAAAGGCTGAATATTACTATGTCATCCCTTGATTCATGGTATTTTGACGAGGATTTGGATAATAAGGCTCTTCTTGAACATTTTAAGTTAAAAAGTATAGAGGGACTTGGAATTAAAGATTATCCGACCGGCACAATAGCAGCGGGCGCTCTTTTGCTGTACCTTATTGAAACACAGAAAACCTCACTTGAGCATATTACAAGGTTAATTCCGTATTCAACCGGTAAATTTATGATAATTGACAGCTCGTCCAGAAGGAATCTTGAGCTTGTGGAAACTCTCCGTGAAAAACAAAAAAGAGGTTCACTTCTGTGGGTTCTTGACAAGACAAAGACTGCCATGGGTGCGCGCAGGCTGCGCAGTATCATAGAACAGCCGTTGATTGACAGGGAAGAAATCCTGCATCGTCAGGAGGCAATAGCTGATTTGAATGCCAACGCAATCTCCAGAGAGGAGCTGCGTGAATATCTCAATCCGATTTATGATTTTGAACGTATTATGAGTAAGGTTTCATGTAAATCCGCCAATCCGAGGGATTTACTGGCACTTCGCAGCTCGCTTGAAATGCTTCCTCATATCAAGACTATTCTAAACGATTTTAACTCGGGGCTGTTAAATGAGATAAACCGGAATATGGATGATTTATCAGATATATTCAGTCTTATAAATAATTCCATTGACGAGGAGGCTCCGATAACGATCCGCGAAGGCGGTATTATAAAGAATGGCTTTAATGAAGAAATAGACAGGCTCAGGCTTTCAAAAACAGAAGGCAAGAAATGGCTGATGGATTTTGAAACACAGGAAAAAGAAAAGACTGGTATAAAGAATCTGAGGATAAAATATAACAAGGTATTCGGTTATACGATAGAGGTAACAAATTCTTATACAGGTATGGTGCCTGAAGAATATATAAGAAAACAGACTCTATCCAATATGGAGCGCTATACAACGCCTAAATTAAAAGAACTTGAAGACATTATTATGGGCGCAGAGGATAAGCTTTATGTAATCGAATATGATGTTTTCTGTGAAATCAGGGAAAAAATTGCCGCAGAGGTTGTCCGTATTCAAAATACAGCCAAGGCAATAGCTGACCTTGATGTTTTTTGCTCTCTGGCGCTTGTCGCTGAACAAAATAACTATGTGAAGCCTTTAATAAACGAAAAGGGCATTATTGATGTCAAGGCAGGACGCCATCCTGTTGTTGAGAAGATGATTACAAATGATATGTTTGTTTCCAATGACATTTTGCTGGATAATTCTTCAAACAGGGTTTCAATCATAACAGGTCCGAATATGGCAGGAAAATCAACATATATGCGTCAGGCGGCACTGATTGTTCTTATGGCGCAGATTGGCTCATTTGTGCCTGCCCAGGCTGCAAATATCGGAATAGTTGACCGTATATTTACAAGAGTCGGAGCCTCGGATGACCTTGCATCAGGTCAGAGTACATTTATGGTTGAAATGACCGAGGTTGCCAATATTTTGCGTAATGCCACAAGCAATTCACTTATTATTCTGGACGAAATCGGACGCGGAACATCAACCTTTGACGGGCTTAGCATTGCATGGGCGGTTGTTGAATATATTTCAAATCCGCGTATCCTTGGAGCTAAGACATTATTTGCAACTCACTATCATGAGCTTACAGAGCTTGAGGGAACATTAAACGGAGTTAATAATTATTGTATTGCCGTAAAGGAGCAGGGTGATGATATAGTTTTCCTCCGTAAGATAATCAGGGGAGGGGCTGATAAAAGTTATGGTATTCAGGTTGCTAAGCTGGCAGGTGTACCCGATACTGTAATACAGAGAGCCAAAGAACTTGTGGATGAACTTAGTGATGCCGACATATCCCAGAGAGCAAGGGATATTGCACAGGCATTCGGACAGCAGCAGTCAAAGAAAAAATCCAAAAAGCTTGATGAGGTTGACCTTGAGCAGATGTCGCTTTTTGATGTTGTTCAGGATGATGATATCCTCGAAGAGCTAAAGAGCCTTGATTTAAGTAATATTACGCCTATTGATGCGTTAAATACGCTTTACAGCTTACAAAATAAGATTAAAAACAGATGGCAGGGTTAAAAATGTCTATTAAAGTATTAGATCCTATTACAATTAATAAAATAGCAGCCGGAGAGGTTATTGAGCGTCCTTCCTCCGTGGTGAAGGAGCTTGTTGAAAATTCCATTGATGCCAAAGCAAGTGCAATTACGGTTGAGATAAAGGACGGAGGAACCTCCTTTATAAGAATTACCGACAATGGAGGGGGATTTGTGAAGGAGGATATTCCTCTGGCGTTCCTCAGACATTCAACGAGCAAGATTTCATCCGTTGAGGACCTGCTTACAATAAGCTCTTTGGGCTTTAGAGGTGAGGCATTGTCAAGTATCTGCGCGGTTGCACAGGTGGAGCTTATTACCAAGACACATGAAAGCCTTATGGGAACAAGATATGTGATTGAAGGCGGCAAAGAAAGGAATATAGAGGGAATCGGATGCCCTGACGGAACAACCTTTATAGTCAGGAATCTTTTCTACAATACCCCTGCGAGAAAAAAATTTCTTAAGTCTGCAACTACCGAGGGCGGATATATTTCGGACTTAATTGAAAGGCTGGCAATGTCACATCCCGATATATCCTTCAGATTTATCAGCAACGGACAGAACAAGCTGTATACAGCCGGAAACGGCAATGTAAAGGATGTAATATACCATATTTACGGAAAAGACATTACTTCAAATTTGCTTTCGGTAAATTATAAAGGTGATTATTTAAGCATAGGCGGTTTTATAGGAAAACCTGCTGTAAACAGAGGAAACAGAAATTTTGAAAATTACTATATAAACGGCCGTTATATTAAGAGTAATATTGTCAATCGTGCAATAGAAGAGGCATATAAACCATTTCTTATGCAGCACCAGTACCCATTTTGCGCACTTTTCTTTACGGTGGAGCCGTCACTTATTGATGTAAATGTACACCCGACCAAAATGGATATACGTTTTTCAGATGGTGATGAGGTTTACAAAACAGTCATATCGGAGCTTACAGCCGTGCTTACTCATAAGGAATTTATTCAGACGGTTGAGCTTGACAAGGATAACCCGGCAAAGGAAAAAGCTCCCATACCGCAGCATATACCTGAACCGTTTGAAAAGAGCAGGATGGAGCAAATTAAAGAACCCGCCAAAGTACCTGTAAAAGAACCTGTAAAAGAGCCTGATTACATCATTACCGCAGCAGCAAAGAGCACGAATCCCATTGTAAATGAACCTGCACGTTATGAAGGTGCAGCTGATAATGCGGTAAATCCGACACAGCTTTCGATGTTTGAGGAAAAGCTCCTTGATAGCAGGAATGTTGTAAAGCATAAGATTATCGGGCAGCTTTTTGATACCTACTGGATTATAGAATTTGAGGATAAGATGTATATGATTGACCAGCATGCAGCGCACGAAAAGGTACTGTATGAGCGTATAATGGCGAGGTTTGAGAATAATACAAAAGCATCGCAAAATCTTCTGCCTCCGATTATTGTAACACTTAGTATGAATGAAGCTCAGATAATAAATCAAAATTTAGAATATTTCAGGGAATTCGGTTATGAAATAGAACCGTTTGGCGGCAGGGAATATGCTATTACCGCGGTTCCGCTTGAGCTTTTTAAATTGAATGAAAAAGCCGTATTTATGGAAATTCTTGACGAATTAACACAGGGTAATTACAGGACGATTACCTCCGTACATGACAAGATAGCTACAATAGCATGTAAAGCGGCTGTCAAGGGTAATAACAGATTATCCTATGACGAGGCGAGGAGCCTTATAAACGAACTGCTTACGCTTGAAAATCCGTATAATTGCCCGCATGGACGTCCGACAATTATTTCAATGACCAAATACGAAATAGAAAAAAAATTCAAACGAATAATATAAAAGGTGATTAATATGGAAAAGCATCCCCTTATTGTTATTACGGGCCCGACCAGCGTGGGCAAGACTGAAAATTCAATTAAGATTGCAAAGGCATTTAACGGTGAAATTATCAGTGCCGATTCAATGCAGGTATACCGTGGAATGGATATTGGTACGGCTAAGGTTAGGCCGGACGAGATGGACGGAGTAAGACATCATTTAATTGATATTATCAGTCCATTTGAAGAATTTAATATATATAAATTTAAAGAGCTGGCAAAACAGGCGATAGAGGATATTTTATCAAGAGGCAGACTGCCGGTTATTGCCGGAGGAACGGGCTTTTACATTCAGGCAGTCCTAAAGGATATTGATTTTGAGGAGGAGGACGATACCAGCGAATCCTCAATAAGAACGGAATTAAAAAAGCTCGCGGATGAAAAGGGGGCGGCATATTTACACCATATGCTGCAGGAGATTGATCCGGTATCTGCACAAAACATACATGAGAATAATGTAAAACGCGTGATGCGCGCGATTGAATTTAATATGCAGACGGGGAAAAAAATTTCTGAGCATAATGCAAGGGAAACTAAAAAGGAATCGCCGTATGACTATATGTATTTTGTTATAAATAACAATCGGGATATTCTATATGAGCGTATTGAACAGCGCATCGATGAAATGCTGGCAGAGGGGCTTGTGGACGAGGTTAAGGCTTTAAAGGCTGCAGGTGCACGAAAAGATATGACCTCAATGAAGGGAATCGGATATAAGGAAATATTATCGTATCTTGAAGGAGAAATGACCCTTGAGGAAGCGGTTTATATTTTAAAACGGGACACAAGACATTTTGCAAAAAGGCAGCTTACATGGTTTAGACGTGAAAAGGACGTTATCTGGATGGATTATTCTGATTATAACCAGGATAAGCAGCTTATGCTTGATGCTATGAAGAAAATGATAGGAGAACATTATGGAATTAGAGAAAATGTACAGTGAGCTTGGAATAAGCGAGGAAGTATTTACATTTGGAGAAAAGGTGCTTGACGAGCTTAAGGAATGTTTTTCACAAATAGATGAAACAGCAGAATATAATCAGATGAAGGTCATTCATGCCATGCAGGATAACCAGCTTAGCGAGGCACATTTTGGAGCTTCTACCGGTTATGGCTACAATGATATGGGGCGTGAGATTATTGAGGCGATATATGCAGGTATATTTCATACGGAGGATGCTCTTGTAAGACCTCAGATTATGTGCGGAACACATGCTCTTAATATAGCACTTACTTCTATACTAAGACCGGGTGATGAGCTTTTATCACCGGTTGGAAAACCATATGACACAATGGATGAAATAATCGGTATACGTCCGTCAAAGGGAAGTCTTGCCGAGTTTGGCGTGACATACAGACAGGTAGATTTAAAAGAGGACGCAAGCTTTGATTATGAGGGAATCAAAAAGGCGATAAACGAAAGAACAAAGCTGGTCACAATTCAGCGTTCACGCGGATACGCCAAAAGACCGACACTTTCCGTAGAACAAATCGGTGAGCTTATATCTTTTATAAAATCCGTTAAACCGTCAGTCATTTGTATGGTAGACAACTGCTACGGTGAATTTATTGAAAAGATAGAGCCTACTGATGTCGGAGCTGATTTGGCAGTAGGTTCGCTTATAAAAAATCCGGGCGGAGGACTGGCACCTGTGGGAGGCTATATTGTTGGTAAAAGGGAGTATGTAGAACTGGCATCTTACAGATTATCCTCACCGGGTCTTGGCAAGGAGGTTGGAGCAACGTTAGGCCTTAATCAGCCGATTCTTCAAGGCTTATTTATGGCACCGACGGTTTCTAACGCAGCACTGAAGGGTGCAATATTCGCCGCCGGAATTTATGAAAAGCTGGGCTTTAATGTTTATCCGGCATCGCATGCGAAAAGATTTGATATTATACAGTCCATAGAATTAAGGAGCAGGGAAGCGATGGAGGCATTTTGCAAGGGTATTCAGGCGGCAGCTCCTGTTGACAGCTATGTGACTCCCGAGGGCTGGGATATGCCGGGCTATGACTCATCTGTAATTATGGCTGCAGGCGCGTTTGTGCAGGGTTCTTCAATCGAACTGAGTGCCGATGGTCCGTTAAAGCCGCCTTATATGGTATTTTTTCAGGGCGGTCTTACATGGTTTCATGCAAAGCTTGGCGTTTTAAAAAGCCTTCAGACAATAATCGACAGAGGAATTGTTCAGATTTAGGCTGTTTGTGTAGCTTTTTGTTGATAGTTTTTTGAGTTTATTGTGTACTTTAAAAATATGTTGTGTTAAAATATTTGCAGGATATATTTAGTTTTGCTTATAACGGAGGATGACATGGCAATCGTAAGAAATAAAAATACCTGGGTTCTGTTACTTTTGATTTTGACAGGTATTGTAATCGGAGGCTTTATAGGCGACCTTACCAATATCGGCTGGCTTAATTACGGCAGGACATTTGGTCTGACCTCCCCTTTAGTCCTTGATCTTGGTGTACTTGTTTTAACATTTGGCCTGACAATTAAGATTACAATCGCAAGTATTATCGGACTTTTAATTGCTATATTAATTTATCGGTTTATATAAGCTTATGAGCAGGCGGATAAGCCTTGGATACATCTATATGCACAGGTATATATAGTGAAAATTAAAGAAACATGTGCAGCACTTCGGCCTTACGAAAAATGTATGGCTTATGGTCCGCAAATCCTCTCAGACGAGGAGCTTCTGGCTGTAATCATACGATGCGGTACAAGGGAGGAGGATTCCGTTTCACTTTCAAGAAGAATATTATCTCTTGGAAAACCGGATAACGGAATCTTAAATATTGTCGAGCTTTCCATAAAGGATTTGTTAAAAATCAAAGGAATAGGGAAGGTTAAGGCTGTACAGATTAAATGTATTGCTGAGCTTTCAATGAGGATTTCATCAAAGAGCCGTTCCATCCGTAATACATTTGTGAATGCATCAGCGGTGGCAGCCTGCTATATGGAATCCATGCGTCATTTAAAGTATGAGAAGCTTATAGCTGTAATGCTTGACAGCGCCTGCCATTATCTTAGTGAATTTGAAGTTTCCAGAGGAACGGTTAATTCATCAATTGCATCACCGCGCGAGATATTTATTGAGGCAATGAGGGTTGAGGCAGTCAATATTATTTTGCTGCACAATCATCCAAGCGGTGACCCCACACCCAGCAGAGAGGATGTCAATATGACACGTAATATGATTGAAGCCGGCAATCTTATCGGAATTCATATTATTGACCATGTTGTTATCGGGGATAATAGGTATATTAGTTTTTGCGAAAATGATTTATTGAATAAATAGTTTTATACAATGGAGGGAGAATTAGAATTATGGCAAGCGTTTACGGAGTTGACATAGGGACAAGCAACTTTAAAATATATTCCAAGGAGAAGGATGAAATTCTCAATGAAAAGAACATTATCGCCGTTGCAAATAAGACGGAGATAATGGCATTTGGTGACGAAGCATATCTGATGCATGAAAAAGCACCGGAAAATATTGTTGTTTCTTATCCTGTTAAATTCGGAGTTATTGCAGATATTGAAAATATGGAAACTTTGTTTGAGTGTTTCTTTAAGAAAATCAACAAGGGCAAATTTCCGGGTGCCAATGATTTCTATGTGGCAGTTCCGACTGACATCACGGAGGTTGAGAAAAGAGCCTTCTATGACCTTATCAGCAGTGCCAAGGTTAAGGCAAAGAATGTTTATATAGTTGATAAGCCGGTTGCGGATGCGATTGGAGCAGGAATAGATGTCACGGATTCAAAGGGTGTAATGGTTGTTAATATAGGCGCCGATACAACCGAGATTTCCGTTATGTCGCTTGGCGGTATTGTCCTTAGCAAATCCATCAAAATCGGAGGAAATAAGCTTGATGACAGTATCATAAGCGGTGTGCGCAAGTGCTATAATCTTGTAATCGGCAGCAAGACCGCGGAATCAATCAAGAAGCAGATTGGAAGTGCAATGCAGGAGGAGGAGATATTTGCACGCGCTTACGGACGCAATATTATGTCGGGTCTTCCGGTTGCGGTTGATATTTCATCGGATGTTATTTATGAATCAATTGTTGACCATCTGCGTTCTATTATGGATGCCATGAAGATGATATTGGAGAGAACTCCGCCGGAGCTTGCAGCCGATATCATTGAGCTTGGTATTAATATTACGGGAGGTACATCAAGTATACGCAATCTTAAGACTTTTGTGGAAACAGAAACAAATCTTAAGGCTAACATTATTGAAAGCGGCTCCGAGAGTGTTGTAAACGGCATTAAGAGCATAATAGGCACCTCATCCTACCGCAAGCTTGCTTATCTTCCGAAGGAAAAGAATTATATTTATTAATATTGAATAAGGATTTTATATATGAAGAAGATACCTAAATTTGATATAACTGCCAAGCAGTGGCTTACCGGAATTGTTGTCCTGTGCGTCGGACTTATGGCGATTTCTTTATTTACTGATGAGATTTCACGTCCGATTAAAAATATTGTGTCAGTTGTGGTAATTCCAATGCAAAAGGGCATTAACAGCATCGGCACGTATGCATATTCCAAATACACAATGATACGTGACTTTTCCAGTATTTATGAGGAAAACGAGCAGCTGAAAGAAGAGATAGCTAAATTAACCGAGGAAAACAGCCAGCTTGGTCTTAATAAATTTGAATTGGAAAGACTGCGTGAGCTGTATGAGCTGGATGACAAATATTCGAGCTACAAAAAAACCGCTGCCCGGGTCATCGGCAAGGAAAGCGGTAACTGGTACAGTACTTTTACTGTCGATAAGGGCAGTGATGACGGAATAGAAGTGGATATGAACGTAATTGCCGACGGAGGACTTGTCGGAATAGTGACCGACGTAGGCAGTAATTATTCGATTATTCGTACTATAATTGATGATTCCAATAATGTTTCTGGCATGCTCATCAATACGGGCGATACCTGTACGGTGGAGGGGAGCCTGAGCCTTATGGACTCGGGATATGTATACGTTAAATACTTCAAGAAGGATGCAACGGTTATGGATGGTGATAAAGTAGTCACCTCCAATATCAGCAGTAAGTATGTTGAGGGTCTTTTGATAGGTTATGTAAAGGATGTGACCGTTGACCCAAACAGCCTTACACAGTCAGGATATCTTATTCCGGTAGTAAATTTTGAAAATTTACAGGAAGTTTTAATAATTTTGGACAAGAAGTGATTCTATGAAAAGAAAAATTTGTATTGCAATACTTGCAGTTGTTTTTTATTGTTTGCAGACTACACTGATACAATCAATATCAATTGCATCCATCAGCCCTAATATTATGATTTTGATTCCGATTTGCATGGGATATTTTAAGGGCAGCAAGGAAGGAATATACGCTGGTTTTGTTACAGGTATGCTGTATGACCTGTTCTACACAACATTATTCGGCTTCTCCATACTTTCATTTACAATAATAGGATATATCTCAGGCCTGTTCCAGAAGGAATACGATCAGAAGCGTATGATAATTCCAATGATAATCACTGCAATATCGTCATTTGTCTTTGACTTTTTATTGTACATAGGCGGTTTTTTGCTCCATAACAAGCTCAACGTGTTCTATTATTTAGGCAGGATAATTATTCCGGGAACTATGTATACACTTGCTATGATGGCTGTTTTGTTTGTACCTATGTCATTCTTGAGCAGTGTTTTTGAGAAAAAAGATAGAAGGAAAGTGACGGAATATGTTTCAGGAAATTAAGGATTATATCGTAAGTATTTTGAAATCCAGACTGCTTCCGCTGGTAACGGTATTTGTTGTTCTTAATATTATACTTATACACAGGCTTTTTGTCCTTCAGATTATCGAGGGCGAGGATTACCTGTCATCTATATCAAGCTCTATTGAATCAACCAAAAGTATTGCGAGCACAAGGGGCAATATATATGACTGCAATGGTGTTCTTTTGGCATATAATGAGCTTGCATTCTCGGTAAAAATCAGCGACAGCGGCAAATATGACAGTACGGACCAAAAGAACGAAACTCTTAATGAAGTAATTGCAAATGCCGTGGAAATTATGGAAAAGCATGGAGAAAAGATAAATTGTGATTACTCCATTGTAGTAAATGAATACGGCAAATATGAATTTAATACCTCGTCTGAAAATTCAAAACTGAGATTCTTGCGGGACTGCTATGGTCTCTCGTCCGTCAGTGAGCTTAGTGAGGAGCAAAAAAATTCCAGTGCTTCCGATGTTATAGAATATCTGTCTTCTGAGAAAATGTATAACATTGATAAAAAATATTCCAAAGATATGGTTATTTATATTTTGAATTTCAGGTCATATATGAGTGCCAATACTTATCAGCGTTCAATGGAATTTACAATGGCATATGATGTAAATGATGAAACGGTTGCAGAAATTCTCGAAAATTCCCAGTCGCTTATAGGCGTTACTGTATCGGAAGAATATATACGAAAATACGTTGACGGTTTCTATGCAGCCCATATTCTTGGCTATACGGGAAAGGTGTCCACGGACGAGCTTACAACCCTTCAGGCACAGGACAGCCAGTATGCTGCCAATGACGTTGTCGGCAAGGCGGGAATTGAACAGTCCATGGAGCTTTATCTGCAGGGACAGAAGGGTGAACGCAGGGTATATGTTGACAATGTGGGACGTATAACGCAGGTTCTTGAAGAGACTGAGCCGGTTACAGGTTCTGATGTGTATCTTACGATTGATATTGAGCTTCAAAAAAAGCTTTACAATGCACTTGAAAAGGAAATTGCCAAAATAGTTGTCAGCAAAATAACCAGTGATGATAATCCGTATATTTATGAATCTGATAATACAACAATCAGTGATATCTTGATTCCTATTAAGGATGTATACTTTGCATTGATTGATAATAATGTAATTTCTACAACAAGAATAGCACAGGAGAATACTCCTACCGAAGCTACCGTGCATGGTAAATTCCTTACAAAGCAGGAGGACGTTCTGCAAAGAGTTCAGAACGAGCTGACGGTATCCGACACTGATTACGGCAAGCTCAGTGAGGAGATGCAGGTATATATATACAAGATATATGAGATACTGGTTGATGAGGGTGTGATTATCAGTGCAAATGTCGACCAAAGTGATTCGATGTATGAGGAATGGGTTGCTGAGACGATAAGCCTTAAGGAATATCTTTCATATGCACTTGCCAAGAACTGGATTGATGTTTCCAAATTTACCTCATCAGAATATTCAAGCCTTTCGGAGGCGTATGATAACCTCGTTGAATATATAATTGAGGACATTAAGGAAGATAGTGACTTTACCAAAAAAATTTATAAATATATGATTAAAAACACACAGCTTTCAGGAAGTGAAATATGTGTACTCCTTTATGACCAGGGCGTGCTAGCCTATGATGAGGAGCTGCGCGGCAAGCTGATTATGGGAACATTATCGGCACAGCAGTTTTTAACAGATAAGATAAGCACCTGCGAGATAACTCCGGCACAGCTTGCCCTAAAGCCATGCTCAGGTTCCTGCGTTATTGTTGACAACAACACAGGAAGGGTTCTGGCATTGGTTTCTTATCCGAGTTACGATATAAATAACTTTTCGGGAAGTGTTGATGCGACATATTATAATCAATTATTAAATGATGGTTCCCTGCCTCTTGTTAATAATGCAACCACAACCAAAACGGCTCCGGGCTCTGTATTTAAGATTGTTTCTGCAATTGCAGGTCTTGAGACAGGAGTGATATCCGGCAGTGAAGAAATAGAATGTACCGGTATTTATGAAACAGTTACTCCATTCCCTAAATGCTGGGTATACCCAAGCAGACATGGCAACGAAACTGTTTCTACCGCAATCAGGGACTCCTGCAACGTATTTTTCTATGAGGTGGGATACAGACTGGCATTGACAACCTCAGGAAATTATGACAGTACAAGGGGTACCGATATATTGGGTGAATATGCACGAAAGCTCGGTATAGGTACTACCTCCGGTATTGAGATTTATGAAGCAACACCAACGGTGTCAAATGATAACTCAGTATTCTCTGCAATCGGTCAGGGCCGGCATAACTATACCTGCCTTAACCTTGCAAGGTATGCGGCAACAATTGCCAATTCCGGAGTGTGCTATGATTTGACACTGATTGATAAAATTGTTGACAGCTCTGGAAATACCGTGTTTTCATCGGTTCCTATCGTTGCAAGTACAATGAATGAGGTATCTGCTTCGACCTGGAATACGGTTCACTACGGTATGAAGCTTGTTAGTGAAAATCAGACATACATGAGTGCACTTCCAATATCAACGGGGTCTAAATCAGGTACTGCCCAGGAAAATAAAAAATATCCGGACCATTGTACCTTCATAGCATATGCACCATATGAAAATCCTGAAATAGCGGTTGCAGCCGTAATTCAGAATGGATATGCATCAGGTAATGTTGCTGAACTTACCGCAAATATATTAAAGATATACTACGGAATTGATGACGATACGGCTTCAGAAGATGCAGTAAGCGGTGACACGCCAATAAATGGCACAAATTAGAACAGTTATTAAAAATCCGGAGGTATTATCATGAGTAAAGTGATAGTTGTTACTTCAGGAAAAGGTGGTGTGGGTAAGACAACTACCTCCGCCAATTTAGGTACGGGGCTTGCAATGCTCGATAAGAAGGTTATTATTATTGATACTGATATCGGGCTTAGGAATCTTGATGTTGTTATGGGCTTGGAAAACAGGATAGTATATAATCTTGTTGATGTTGTAGAAGGAAATTGCCGGATTAAACAGGCACTTATCAGGGATAAAAAATATCCGGGGTTATATCTGCTTGCGTCTGCACAGACGAGGGATAAGTCCGCGGTTACTCCCGAACAGATGAAAAAGCTTATTGAAACACTAAAAAAAGATTATGATTATATAATACTTGACTGTCCGGCAGGAATTGAACAGGGCTTCCAGAATGCAGTTGCAGGCGCAGATTGTGCAATCGTGGTAACAACACCGGAGGTGTCGGCTATAAGGGATGCAGACCGCATAATCGGACTGCTGGATGCCAATGAAATTAACAACAAATACCTGATTATAAATAAAATACGGACGGATATGGTGCAAAACGGTGATATGATGTCAGTTTCCGAGGTTACGGATATTCTGGCAATTGAATTAATAGGTGCCGTACCGGATGATGAACATATTGTTATTTCAACCAATCAGGGTGAGCCCGTGGTAGGGCAGAGCAATCCGTCAGGCAGGGCTTATATGAATATATGCAGGAGAATATGCGGTGAGGAAGTACCGTTTCTTACACTTGATAATAAAATAAAAATAT
Organism: uncultured Alistipes sp.; assembly: GCA_964403785.1. Classification (GTDB taxonomy): domain Bacteria; phylum Bacillota; class Clostridia; order Lachnospirales; family Lachnospiraceae; genus MGBC120314. Next base: position 11,315 of record CAYOHM010000009.1, on the reverse strand, counting down.
GGACAAGACTTTCCAGAATATTTTATAAACAGGGGGTATAGGAATGATACATATTTTCAGCAAAAGAGCTTCTAATAAATCCGGCAGTATTGCAAGGGACAGATTAAAGCTTTTACTTGTATCGGACAGGGCAAACTGCTCACCGGAAATTATGGATTTGATAAAAAATGATCTTGTAAATGTTATTTCAAAGTATATGGATATTGACCGCGACGGACTTGAAATATCAATGGTTAAGTCCAAGCGCAATAATACAGTTGTCCCGTATTTGTATGCCAATATACCTATCAAACGTGTTAATAATAAATGATTATCTTTTTGAAATGAGAGTATATAAATGATAAAAAAGTTAAAAAAATACGATTTCACACAATATAATGTCCTTTTTGTACTGGTTTTACTTGTTATTTCAGGCTTTGGCGCATTGATGATTAACAGTGCAAGCAATATGGATGATTGTAAAAAGCAGATATATGGTATTATAGCCGGTTTTTTGATTATGTTTATACTATCACTTATAGATTATAATTTTATTCTCAAGTTTTACTGGCTGTTTTACTTCATAAGTGTGGGAGTACTTGTGCTTGTCACTATGTTTGGCGAGAATTACAACGGTGCCAAAAGATGGTTCAAGGTTGGTTCATACAGTGTGCAGCCTTCGGAATTTGCAAAAATTCTGCTGATATTATTCCTGGCGAAATTTTTATCCGTGCATAAGGAAAAAATAAGCACCTTCAGATTTTTGGGAATTACAACGATTGTTTTGGCTGTTCCGCTATATCTGCTTTACAAGGAGCCGGATCTTTCGACTACGATTTTGATAACGATTGTTATGATTACCATGATTTATTGTGCAGGCTTAAGGTACAAAAATATTTTTATTATCCTTATGTGTGTTATTCCGCTGGCGGTTACGGGAATAATTTATATTCAGTCCCCCGACCAGAAGCTTCTTGAGCAGTATCAGGTAAATCGTATAATGTCATTTATTTATCCGGATAATCCGGATTACAATGATTTAATATACCAGCAGGACAATGCGGTAAGAGCTATTGGCTCGGGTCAGCTTTATGGCAAGGGATACAATAACGATGATGCAAGCTCAATTAAAAATTTAGGTTACATTGCAGAAGCCGAGAGTGATTTTATTTTTGCGGTAGTCGGAGAAGAATTTGGATTTGTCGGTTCATGTTTTTTAATTTTTCTATTGGCTTTTTTTGTATTTGAGTGTATACTTATATCGGTATATGCAAAGGATTTTCAGGGAAGATTGATATGTTGCGGTTATGGGGCACTGATAGCATTTTCAACCTTCATTAATATCGGGGTAGCAACTGAAATCCTTCCAAATACGGGTTTGCCGATTCCGTTCGTAAGTAAGGGACTTAGTTCTTTAATTGCGTTATTTGGCGGCGCAGGGGTAGTTTTAAACGTAAGTTTACAACGTAGGAAAAAAGTATAATAAGGAGGGTATTTATGAACATTGGATTCATTGCGCATGATGCCAAAAAAAAGCTCATGGAAAATTTTTGCATCGCATATCGCGGAACGCTATCCAAAAATCAGTTATTTGCAACAGGGACAACCGGAAGATTAATTGAAGAAGCAACTAAACTGCCGGTTCATAAGTTTCTCGACGGGCATTTAGGAGGAGAGCAGCAGTTTTGTGCACAGATTGAGAATAATCAGATGGATTTGGTTATTTTTCTCAGAGATCCGCTTGCTCCTAAGGTAAATGATCCTGAGATTAACAATGTATACGTATTGTGCGATATGTATAACATCCCTCTTGCAACCAATCTTGCCACGGCGGAGCTTTTAATTAAGTCCCTTGAACGTGGTGATCTTGAATGGCGTGAGATTTATAAGTAATATAGTAATTTATACAAAAATTGCGAGTAGTATGCAGGAGTACTACTCGCAATTTTATTTATGCGTTTTCACCGTTCATATCAGTAATTCTGCCATATGCACTTACAAGATACAGACCGCATAGCCCTACAAGGGCATATACAATCCTTGAAAGCCAGCTCATATTGCCAAAAAGGAAACTGACCAGATCAAATTTCAAAAAACCTATCAGTCCCCAGTTGATTGCTCCGATAATGACAATTGTAAGAGCAGTGTAATCTATCGCTTTAGAACCCATAGCTTACCTCCTAAAAATTATTTATTTCAATCTTAGTATTCCAAATTATTGATAGTTTATGCTTGTATATAATTTTTTTTAATGTTACAATTAAATGATGTATTTATAATAGGAAGAGGTTTTTATGAAAAAAAAATCAAAAAATAAAATGTTCGATAAAGGGCCGCGGTTGATTGTTATTTTTTTCGTTTTTATATTAATTTATATCAGTGCCTTTGTTATTTCATATATGACTAAAGAAACTGTTGACATCCATGAAGTTGAAACAGGCTCAATAAGCACCAATAATACTTATTCTGGAATAGCATTGCGTTCTGAAGAAATTTTTTATTCTGAGTTTTCGGGACAGATAAATTATTTTGTGCGTGAGGGAGAGCGCTGCGCCGTAAATTCCGTTGTTTACACGGTTGATGAAACAGGCAAGGTTGCATCAATGATTGCAGCTCTTAATTCGGACAATAACTCAATGTCGGAGTCAAACTTAAGCATTATCAGGAGCAGCATTTCATCATATAAGACCTCCGCATCAGATAACAGCTTTTATCAGGTTTATGATTTAAAAGACAGGCTGGAGCTTGTAGTCAGCGATTCCGTAAATGAAAATATTGTCAATAATCTTGATGATATGATTAAGGATACGGGAAGTGAGGCTTTGTTTAAATATTCAAGGGCAAGCAAGACTGGAATTGTTGTTTATAACAGGGACGGCTATGAGGGCTTGTCGGTTGACCAGCTTACCAGCGAACATTTTAACAAGGACACTTACAGCAAGGAAAATCTTCGTGAAAATAGCACAATTGTAGCAGATACTCCTGTATACAAGCTTATTACGGACGAGGCATGGAAGATTGTGATTCCGCTTACAAATGAACAGATTGCTTCACAAAATCTTTCCGAAAAAAATAACGTCCAGATACGTTTTATAAAGAATGACATAACAACATATGCAAATTTTGAAATTGTGCCTGCAAACGGAGGAACATACGGCGTTTTATCCCTCAATAAATATATGATACAATTTGCATCCGACAGATTTGTTGATGTTGAAATTATTACTTCATCAGCAACAGGGCTTAAAATACCGGTTTCTTCAATTGTTGAAAAGGAATTTTTCCTTATTCCGCAGGAGTATGCAACCTCCGGAGGAAATACCTCTACAATCGGATTTTTAAGGGAATATCAGGACAGTGCAGGCAAGATTGTCACAGAATATTGTGATGTCGATGTATATGCCCTTGTGGACGGCAACTACTACGTTGATAAGACGGATTTCAATTATGGGGATTCTATTTTATTGACGGATTCCAATACAAAATATACAATATCCGAGGTCTCCGTGTTAAAGGGTGCTTACACTGTAAACAAGGGCTATGCTGTTTTCAGGCGTATAGAGATAATAGAGCAGAATGATGAATATGCCGTTGTTAAAACAGGTTTAAAATACGGTCTGTCTGCGTATGACCATATAGTGCTGGACGGAACGAAGGTTACCGAGAATCAGATTATTTATTAGGAGAGGAAGCAACCGTTTTTTTTGTAAAAATAAAAAAATAAGTATTGACATAATAAATAAAGACATTGATAATGTTATTGTGTGTTTTTGTATATAAATATTTATGATTAGAACAGGAGAAGTAAAATGGCTAACCTTTTTTATAAGTTATTAGGGATGTTCAGTTTGACGGATGATTATGATGATGACGATGAAGATCTCGATGATGAAGATGATTTTGATGATGAAGAGGAAGAGACATCCCGCTTTCAGATAAAGAAAAAAGAAAAATCAAAAGCCTATAATGAGTCTAACGATTATCATACGGAGAAAGCTGAGAAGAAGAGCAATGTTCTTCCATATAACAAGAAAAGCGCAAAAAGCTCAATGGGTGTGTGCGTGATTAAGCCTACCTCCTTTGATGACGGCCGTGAGATTTCGGATACCTTGACCAATGGTAAGGCAGTGGTTCTTAATCTTGAGGATGTTGATGGTGATTTGGCACAGAGAATCATTGATTTTACATGCGGAGCATGTTATTCAATGGGCGGCAATCTTCAGAAGGTTTCGACATTTATATTTATTGTCACACCATCCTCTGTGGATATTTCCGGAGATTTTCAGGAGCTTTTGAACAGTGCGGCTGCTTCATCCATGTCCATGCCGGGCGGCAGCCAGTCAATGATGCAGACACAGATGCAGAACAGGTATCGTTTTTAATTAAATATAAAGCTGAATAATATGGATTAATTATGCCACCTTTTATCTTTCACGATTAGGGGTGGCATATTTAAACTAATTTTACGGGAGGATTAAAATGTCAAAAATTCTTACAGTTAATTACAATGAAAAGCCTTGCTATAATATCGTTATCGAGCCTGATTTTGATGGCTTGTCGGCAGCCTTTGAAAAATTAAATGTGTCAGGAAAGAAAATCTGCATTGTTACGGACAGCAATGTGGGACCTTTATATGCACAGGAGGTTGCCCGAAAGCTTGAAGCAACGGGCAATAAAGTGTTTATATATACATTTGATGCAGGTGAAGGAAATAAAACTCTTGATACTGTTGAGGATGTGTATGAATTTCTCATTAAAAATAAATTTGACAGGACGGATATTCTTGCTGCATTAGGCGGAGGAGTGGTAGGAGATCTCACGGGATATACAGCTGCCACATATCTTCGCGGAATTGATTTTATCCAGATTCCCACATCACTGCTTGCACAGGTGGATTCAAGTATAGGCGGCAAAACAGGCGTTGACTTCAGGGCATATAAGAATATGGTGGGAGCGTTTCATATGCCAAGGCTTGTCTATATGAATGTCAAAACGCTGACCTCTCTTTCTGTGCGTTTATTTAATTCGGGACTTGGAGAGATTATCAAACACGGACTTATAAAGGATATCGAGTATTATAATTGGCTCAACGCAAATGTTGAAGCTATTAAGTCAAGAGATTATGATACACTTGAGCATATGATTTATGTAAGCTGTGACATCAAGAGAAAAGTTGTTGAGATGGACCCGACAGAAAAGGGAGAGAGAGCACTCCTTAATTTTGGACACACCTTAGGTCATGCCGTAGAAAAACAGATGAATTTCACACTTTTCCATGGAGAATGTGTTGCGCTGGGTATGATTTGCGCACTTTATATTTCCTGCAAGCGAAAGAATATTGACCACGGTGAGGTTGACAGAGCGCTTGAACTGATTAAGAGATTTGATTTTCCGGTTAAGGTTAGCGGTATCGCACCGAACGAGGTTGTTGCAGTTACCAAAAATGATAAGAAAATGGTTTCCGGCAAGGTTAAATTCGTTCTTTTAAGGAAAATCGGTGAGGCATACATTGATATGACAGTCACTGACGAGGAAATGAAGGAAGCGTTAGCATATATTTTGGAGGGTGAAAATTAATGTCAGAAGGAACAGCAGAGCGTAAGAAAATAAATGTTTTAATTGAAATTATTGCGGGAATAGCAGCCGTTGCCGTATTGGTTTTCATAGATCAGTATACCAAGCAGCTTGCAGTAAAAAAGCTTGCGGGTGGTGTTAGTTTTCCTATTATAAAGGATGTGCTTGAGTTTTATTTTGTAAAAAACCAAGGTGCAGCCTGGGGAATATTAAGCGGCAAAAAGATTGTTTTTATTATAATTACCGTTGTTGTTATGATTATGATTTCGTATATGTATATTAAGACACCTAAAACCCGCAAATATGCCTTTATGGTTATAACCGAAATCACGCTGTTTTCTGGTGCTTTGGGAAATTTTATTGATAGGATAGAACTGTCATATGTAAGGGATTTTATTTATTTTAAATTAATTGATTTTCCGGTTTTTAATATTGCAGATATATATGTTGTATTATCGGCGATTGCTCTGTGCATATTGGTAATGTTTGTTTATAAGGATGAGGATTTTGCATTCCTGAAAATAAATAAAAAGGTAAAATGATGAGAAATATTGTGCTTGAACCTGAATCAGAGGATGCAGGAATCAGAATAGATAAATTCTTAAGTGATGAACTGGGGGATTTATCACGTACCTATATTCAAAAATTAATAAAAAACGAAAAAATAATCGTAAATAAAAATATTGTAAAGCCGAATTATAAAATTATGGGCAGCGAGCAGATTCTTGTTCAGATTCCCGAGCTGGAGGTCCTGGAAATTCTGCCTGAGAATATCCCGCTGGATATCATATATGAAGATGACGATATTCTTATTGTAAATAAGCCCAAGGGGATGGTTGTGCATCCGGCTGCCGGGCATTATGAGCATACGTTGGTTAATGCTTTGCTGTATCACTGTAGGGATAATTTGTCAGGGATAAATGGCGTTCTGAGGCCGGGTATTGTACACAGAATCGACAGAGATACCACGGGTGTTATTGTTGTCTGTAAAAATGACAGAGCGCATGCGGCTATATCACAGCAGCTGAGTGTTCACAGTATTACAAGAAAATATGAGGCGATTTGTCATAATACATTCGGTGAGGATTGCGGAACAATTGATGCGCCGATAGGAAGAAGCAGTGTGGACCGCAAGAAAATGGCAATTGACAGGATTCATGGAAAACGTGCCGTCACGCATTACAGGGTTTTGGAAAATCTCAAGGGATATGCGCATATAGAATGTCAATTGGAAACCGGAAGAACTCACCAGATAAGAGTGCATATGTCCTCTGTAAACCACCCGCTGCTGGGTGATGAGGTGTATTGCAGTGCAAAAAATATTTTTCATTTAACAGGACAGACGCTTCATGCAAAAACTCTCGGCTTTATTCACCCGACCACCGATAAATATGTGGAATTTGAGGCGCCCCTGCCTGAATATTTTAAGTGTTTACTGATAAAGTTAAAACCTTAAGCATATAAAAACTTTAATTTATTTAGTAAAATCTATTGTTTTTTGTAATTTCTTGAGGTATATTAATATTCGGCTTTATGAAGTAAAGAAACACAAACAGAGGTTATTATGCAGTATACACGTAAGGATGCGGTAGATAAATTACTTGACAGTTATGCGGCTTATTACAATATTAATGTTAATGAGTCCGAGCCGGCTGAACTGGTTGCACGCTGTGATTTTTTTCAGCATACACAGGGCTCAATGCTGGTTAAAAATGATAAACAGTGGCAGTATACTTCGGAAGAATTTATTTATCTGTTTAATATAGAGCATTTGACAGAGGATTGTGTCAGCAGGTTCATAGAATATGCCCGCGAGGATGGTCTTAGCAGGCTGAATATCGGGCCAAGGCATATGTTTTCATATATTACACCTGTTATAATTTGCAGCGAAGCGGATGAAAATGCATTGAAAGCACTTAAGAAGTGCCGTATTTCAAAAAGTTTTCAATTCTCTCTCTACGGATGGATGGAGGTCCATACCGCGGTGCTAGAGGTTAATAATAATATTATATCAACCAACAGAAGCGGTAAGTCTGTGGCGAAGGTTTTGAAAAGCGTACTATATAATACAAAAAGGAGAAGATTTTTAAAATGAACTCAGTATTACTTTTAATCATCTGTATTGCCATTTTAGCTTGCGGATATGTCTTCTACGGAAGGTATCTGTGCAAAAAATGGGGTGTGGGTGAAGAAAATCATGTAACACCTGCTCACACAATGCAGGATGGTATGGATTATGTTCCTGCTAAAGCTCCGGTGCTTATGGGACATCATTTCTCGTCAATCGCCGGTGCAGGCCCTATAACAGGACCAATTAGTGCAGTTGCTGCCGGATTTGGCTGGGGTGCGTGTGTGCTCTGGATTCTTGTTGGCGGTATTTTCTTTGGCGGTGTGCACGATTTTGGTGCATTATTTGCATCAGTTCGTCACGGCGGAAAGTCAATTGGTGAAATTATTTCAATCAATATGAGCCGCAGAGCTAAGAGATTATTTATTATTTTCTCTTATCTTACATTGATTCTTGTTGTTGCTGCCTTCGGTTCCATTGTTGCAGACACATTTGCCGCAAAATATGACGAGGCTGGCGTACTTGACGTCGCTGCATCAACATCACAGGCTCAGGTAGCAATGGTATCAATTCTTTTTATACTTATTGCTATTGTATTTGGTTTTCTCGTATATCGTAGAAATGTGCCGATGTTAACAGCTACAATCATCGGTATCATCTCTATTGTTGCAATTATTGCAATCGGTATTAACTGGCATCCTATTTATCTTTCAAACAATACATGGATGTGGATTGTTGGTTTGTATATAGCAATTGCTTCAGTAACTCCTGTCTGGATATTACTTCAGCCAAGAGATTACCTTTCAAGCTTCCTGCTTTATGCTATGATTGCACTTGCTGCGATTGCTGTATTATTGGCTCATCCTTCAATGGATAGTCTTCCGATAATTCAGAGTGCTGATTGTACTACACCTATATTCCCTGTACTTTTCACTACGATTGCATGTGGTGCTATTTCAGGTTTCCATTCACTGGTTTCTTCAGGTACAACATCTAAGCAGCTTGATAAGGAAACTGATGCAAAGCCTATTGCTTACGGCGGAATGTTGCTTGAATGTGTGCTTGCAGTATTAACTCTTTGCGCGATTGCATATGCGTACAAATATAATGCAGCAAATCCTGATACTAAATTAACCGGTGCTACGGCAATCTTTGGCGGCGGACTTGCTCATATGATTGATGATGTTATTCCGGGTACATATAACGTACTTTACACATTACTTGTACTTACATACTCAGCATTCTGTTTAACATCACTTGATACCGCAACCCGTCTTGCACGTTTTATGTTCCAGGAGTTCTGGATTGATTCTTCAAAGGGCGAGACAGTTGACAATGTTACAGGTATTAAGAAATTCCTTGCAAATCCGTATGTTGCAACAATTATAACAGTTGTACTCGGTATTCTTCTTGGCTTAACAGGATGGAGTAAGATTTGGGCATTGTTTGGTTCTGCTAACCAGCTTCTTGCAGCTCTTGGTCTTCTTGCAGTTGCTACATGGCTTGGTAATATCGGCAAGGATAACAAGATGTTCCTTATTCCAATGGCATTTATGTTAGTTGTTACCATTTCTTCATTGATTATTAACTGTATTTCACAGGGAAAGGTAATAGCTGCAGGAGGTGCAGACTGGGGTCCATGGGCACAGGTTGTTATTGGTGCTTTACTTGTTGTTCTTGCAGTTGTACTTGCAATTGAGGGCTGTCAGACAATCTTCAAAAAGAAGGCTAATTAATAATGTTACATTTATTTCTCACTTGTGATATAATATTAAGCATAAAGTAAATTAATTATATTACACTGAAGGGATGTGTATATTATGGTTAGTAATAATTTAGTAATTACAATTGGACGTGAATATGGCAGTGGCGGACATGAAATTGGCGTTAAACTGGCTAAGGAACTTGGCATTAAATGCTATGACAGGGAGCTGCTTGAATTGGCAGCTAAGGAAAGTGGTTTATGTCCTGAAATTATGGAGAATAATGATGAAAGACCAACCAACAGTTTTCTTTACAGCCTTGTAATGGATACATATTCTATGGGGTATTCACCTTCCACATCATTTATGGATATTCCGATTAATCATAAGGTTTTTCTGGCACAGTTTGATACAATCAAGAAGCTGGCGAATCAGGAAAGCTGTATTATTGTCGGCAGATGTGCAGATTATGCTCTTGAAGAATATCCTAATATGGTAAGCGTATTTATAAAAGCTCCTTTATCAGCAAGAGTAACACGTATTATGGAACGTCATGATGTTTCCAAGGATAAGGCATTTGAACTTATTGCAAAAAAGGATAAAAAAAGAGCAAGCTACTATAACTATTATTCAAGCAAGAAGTGGGGCGAATCTAAGAGCTATGATCTTTGCATAGACAGCAGCAAGGTTGGTATAGATGGTGCCATCGCAGTAATCAAGTCCTATGTTAAGGCTAAAGAAGAGTATTCCAATAAATAATAAAGGTTTAAAGCTATGTTATATTATCAGACATTATATCAATCCAAGCGTAACAGGTTCAAAAACTGGATAGGCGGGACTAAGATATTTCCATATGTGGCAATTATCATTGGGGTTACAATATTCTCTGTGTGGATAATTTTGTTGTATATGTAGAAGCAATGTGGATATCAGATTTTCTTTTTTAATTTATATGGGCGTATAGTTTACATAAAATAATTATGTAAACTATACGCTTCGATTTTATAAAAATATATGATTAATCTTTCTCCCTTAATTTGACAACATTACGCGCGTTGCGCTTAGTTTCCTCCAGCATATCCGCATAGTGCTTTTTGGTTGTATTGACATCCTTATGACCGAGAACACTCGCCACCAAATAAATATCCCCGGTTTCCTGGTATAAATTTGTTCCGTAGGTACTTCGAAGCTTATGTGGGGTAATTTTTTTAATAGAGGTAACTGTTTGTGCATATTTTTTTACTAATTTCTCAACACTTCTAACTGATAATCGTTTATTCTGGTAAGAAAGAAAAAAGGCATTTTCATTGCCGGGTAGAGGAGCAGCAGCATTTCTTTCTTCCATATAATCTAAAAGTGCTTCTCTAACTTCAGCTCCAAAATAAACAATATCTTCATAACCGCCTTTTCGGATAACCTTGATACATTCATTGTCAAAATCAATATCGTTAATATCTAAACCTACACATTCAGATACACGAATACCGGTGCCTAATAAAAGTGTAACAATGGCTAAATCACGTGTCTTAAGCTTTTCGTGTGAAACAAGCTGTTGTTTGGTAAGTTTTTCGCCGGATTCTACATTATCAAGCATCTGAGCGACTTCGTTAATTTCTAAACGAACAATTGCTTTTTCATGGAGTTTAGGAACAGCGACCTGTTCAGCCGGATTAACATTAATTCGTTTATTGCGATGAAAATAACCATAGAAACTACGAATAGCACACAATTTTCGTTTAATGGCACGTTCGTTATTTGTATATGTTTTTCCGTCTTTTTCATAGAAACGCATATAGCTTAAAAATTCTTCAATGTCATAGGATTCAATTTGCTCAAGAATATCTATTTTAAATTGATTAACCGGTATATCCTTATAAATAGGATTATTGTCTTTAATGTAATTGAAAAATGTCTTAAGGTCCGTTGCATAGGATAACTTGGTGCGTGACTCGGTTGTAAATTCAATACCTCGAAAATAATCCGCTGCAAAT
>CAYOHM010000008.1:0-37602 GCA_964403785.1 uncultured Alistipes sp. | reverse complement strand
GATATGAATATCTGATGCACCGGCTTCCTTAGCAATTAGTAAAATCTCCTGTATCGTAGCCATTTCTGCCCTCCAAAAGTTATTAGTATAGTATATCTTAATCTACTTCATATGTAACCTTAACCATTTCATCCAGACTAGTTGTGCCGTCAAGAACATATCTTCTCGCTGCGGCCTTAAGCGTTGTCATACCCTCTGAAATAGCCTCAGCCTTAATCTCATCCACATCCGCGCCATGCGAAATGATTGACTTCAATCTGTTAGAAACCGTCATAATCTCATAAATACCAATTCGACCCTTATATCCGCTGCCGCCGCACTCCGGACAGCCGACAGGCTCGTAAATCTTAAATTCCTTCTCAGGATTAAGAGAAAGCTCTCTCTTTTCTGCCATCGTAACAATATGCTCTTTCTTACAGTTCTTGCAAAGACGTCTTACAAGACGCTGGGCAATAACACCCACAAGAGAATCCGCAATAAGATAAGGCTCAACACCCATATCAATAAGACGGGTTACCGTGTTAGCAGTACTGTTAGTATGGAGTGTACTAACAACAAGGTGACCTGTGATAGAGGCTCTTACCGCAATATCCGCCGTTTCACCGTCTCGAATCTCACCTATCATAATAATATCAGGGTCCTGACGCAAAATAGAACGGAGTGCATTTGAGAATGTCATTTCCGCCTTGACATTAACCATAACCTGATTGATGCCGTCAATATTAGCCTCGACAGGGTCTTCAACCGTTATAATATTAACATCCTCTTTATTGAGGGCGCTAAGTGCCGTATAAAGCGTGGTTGACTTACCACTACCTGTTGGTCCCGTTACAAGGATGATACCATGTGGATTCTTAAGGATATTGTCAAACTTTACAAGATCCTCATCAATCATACCCAAATCTTTCTTTTCTTTCTTAAAGCCCGCCTTGGAAGCAATACGCATAACGACCTTCTCGCCGTAGCAGGTAGGAAGATTGGATACACGGATATCATACTCACTTCCATCGACAAATATAGTAATACGTCCATCCTGAGGCTTTCTCTTTTCGGAAATATCCATATTTGACATAATCTTAAGACGCGCCGTGATGGCATTTAACATTGTAACATCATATCGTTCAATTTCACGAAGCGCACCATCAATACGATAACGAAGACGAATATATGTCTCCATAGGTTCAATATGAATATCGGACGCCCTTTCTCGAACAGCATTCTCTATCATCTTATTAACAAGAAGAACGATAGGAGAATTTTCAACCTCCTCTCTTCTTGCCTGATCCTCTTCGCTTTCAACTACTGCATTGGCAGCCTGCTGTGACTTGAATTTCTCAATCATCTCACTGGTCTGCTTTTTGCCGAACAATTTATCTAAGAATATATTAATATCACTTAAATTTGCAAGGAACGGTATAACCTGCTTGCCCGTGATAATGCTTACATCATCCATCGCATACAGATTCTGTGGATCTGCCATGGCAAGTTCAAGTATCTGAAAATCCCCGTTATGATATCCTATCGGCACAATGCTGTACTTACGCATAATGCCCTCATCCAAGGTTTCTATTATCTTCTTGTCTATCGTCATCGACTTCAGGTCAACGAACTTGATATTGAGCAGTTCGCAAAGCACCCCGTTAAGAGCATCTCTTGAAATCGCACCGTTTTCTACAAGAGTATCACCTAAAAGTTTTTTTCTAACCTTTTGATCTTCAAGTGCTTTGTTAAGCTGTTCCGGTGTAATAAGCTGCCGTGATACAAGCACGTCACCAATACGAACCTTTTTTCTAAATGTATCCAACTTCCCCACCCTCGTTTCTGATTAATTAAACCATTCTTGAGTTTCTGGATTTTTTATTTTAAGGTCCATATCACGAAGTGATATGGTAATTTGCACAAGAATTGCGATAAGTAAGCTAGCTTACTTTGCGCAATTTTCGTGCAAATTGCTTATGAAGCTACGCTTCATAGCACCTTAAAATAAAAATACGGAAACTCACTTTAAATCATTATATTGCAGGATACCATATAAAAGAACACTATATGTCTACAACAACTATGTAATAATTTTAACATATTATTAGAATAAATTCAACAAATTAGCAAATTCTGTATATTTTGTTAAATAAATGTTCTTAATTTTGTACAATATATATATCTCACTCAAGTTCAATTTCAATGCTTTCCTCAGTGTACTCAATCTGATTCAGGCTGTATACCTGCTCCATCAGCTCGTCATAATCATCGTTGCATAAGAACCTAAGCTCCGGGTTTTCGTGATTTATCTGCAGAGTATTGTCAGCCTTTAAAACCACATTGTCATACTCAAAGCAAAAATATCCGTCGCTGCCGTAATCTGCATTTGTGACGTAGGCATATAATATAATATACAGCTTGTTTACAGGAAGGTCTGCAGAGTATGAAGCCAAATCCTGCATTTTTAAGAGTTTTATTTCTTTTACCTCAATATTTTCCACCCACTCCTTGTTATATTGAAATAGATAATTGGTGTTTTCGGTAATCTTATACAACATTCTCGAATGAGTATCCTCCGTGGAGGATATAACCGTGTCCTGTGCCTCATTTACCACTTCGGACAATACAGCCCTATCCATCAATGCTTCATCAAACATATATGAATCAATATAATCCGCGCAATAAGACTTTTCCTTTTCAAGCACAACATATCCAAGGGCATACGCTGCCTCATCATCAACGCTGCAGGTCACATTAAGAATGTCACCGCGCTCTATATTTTCCGTCTTATCAAGGACAAACTCCAGATTTTTAATAAATTCATTATCGCTTTCGTTTACAACCTGCGCCGTTGCAATCGGTGCAGTTCCCGTAACCTCAACCTTTACATCCTCAAAAACATCTAAAAGTTCGCCTTCTTTAAGACCATCTATCGTAATTTTCAAATTGTTTTGTTTGAAACGTATATTCAAATAATCAATATATGTATCGTCATACGAAACAGAAAGACTGATTTCATCACCATTTGACAGATTTTTTTCCTTTGTTGCAGTAACCTGCAATGAAGAAACCAGTTCCGAAAATTCTTTTTGTTTATCCTGTCCTATCTTTTCAGAAAAATCATTTATCAGGCTCTCAGTATCTATACCTGTAATCAAATCTGTGTAACCATCCACCCCGTCATATTCATAAGTAATGTACTGGTTTATTTTTATACCGGTCTTAAACAGACCGCATCCGCAAATACCGCATATAAATATAGCAATAGCTGAAACAGGAAAAAGTTTTTTTATTATTTTCACGAAAATCTCCTTAAACAAAAAAAGTGAAGAGTACAGTACTCTTCACTTTTCATTTGTTGGTTAAATCAAAGCTTATAATAAATATTACTGTGGCTGCTTGCCGATGTAAGCAAGGATACCGCCATCAACGTAAAGTATATGTCCGTTAACTGCATCTGAAGCCTCTGATGCAAGGAATACTGCAGGTCCTGCAAGTTCTTCAGGCTTTAACCATCTGTTTGCAGGTGTCTTTGCACAGATGAATGTATCAAACGGATGTCTTGAGCCGTCAGGCTGAATCTCACGAAGAGGAGCTGTCTGAGGAGTCTCAATATAACCAGGTCCAATACCGTTACACTGGATATTGTACTGACCATACTCAGAGCAGATATTTCTTGTCAACATCTTAAGACCGCCCTTAGCTGCTGCGTATGCAGAAACTGTTTCACGTCCGAGCTCTGACATCATTGAGCAGATGTTGATAATCTTACCGTGACCTCTTTCAATCATTGAAGGAATAACAGCCTTAGCAACGATGAATGGAGCGTTAAGGTCAACATCAATAACCTGTCTGAACTGCTCAGCAGTCATCTCTGTCATAGGGATTCTCTTGATGATACCTGCATTATTAACAAGAATATCAATAGGACCAACCTCCTTTGATATCTTCTCTACCAGCTCATTAACTGCCTTCTCGTCTGTAACATCACATACATAACCATGAGCATTAATTCCTGCTTCTTTGTATGCAGCGAGTCCCTTATCTACTAATTCCTGCTTAATATCGTTGAAAACGATTGTAGCACCGGCTGCTGCCATTCCTGATGCGATTGCAAAACCAATACCATAAGAAGCGCCTGTAACTAAAGCAACCTTGCCTTCCAATGAAAAATTAATTGACATTTTCTAATTCTCCTTTTAATAATTTTATATAAAGAATCTTACATAAGATCCTTCATTGCTACATCATCCATATCATCAAAATCCTGATTCTCACCAACCATGCCCCAGATAAAGGTATATGCATGTGTTGCTGATGCAGAATGAATTGACCAGCTTGGTGAAATAACTGCCTCCTCATTTCTCATGATGATATGTCTTGTCTCATTTGGCTCACCCATATAATGGAATACCACATCATTTTCCGGTACTTCAAAATAAAGATAAACCTCCATTCTTCTGTCATGAGTATGGCAAGGCATTGTATTCCATACGCTGCCCGGCTTAAGGCAGGTCATTCCCATCTCTAACTGGCAGCTTTCAACCTGTCCAGGTAAAATGTACTTATTGATAACTCTGTGGTTGGCATTCTCAAGACAGCCAAGCTCCTTCTTATTCTCCGGAAGGATGTCCTTATCCGGATCAATAAATACAGTCGGATATGTCTTGTGTGCAGGGGCACTGTTAAAATAGAACTTGGCAGGCTCCTGTGGATTCTCACTTTCAAAAATAATCTCCTTAGAACCCATACCTATGTACATGCCGTCCTTATATCTGAAATTATAAACTGTACCATCAACGGTAACCTTACCCTTACCGCCGATATTGATGATACCCATTTCCCTTCTCTCAAGGAAGTACTTGGCACGAAGCTCAGCACCGGCTTCAAGCTTTAACGGCTTATCCGCAGGAGTGGCAGAACCGACAATTATTCTGTCAATCTGACTGTAGATTGTCTTAATCTCTCCCTTTACAAAAACATCCTGAATCAGAAAATCATGTCTGATACGTGATGTGTCATAATTCTTTACGTCATTAGGATTTGCACCTGGTCTAACTTCCATTGTCTTATCTCCTTTAACACTAATTTTGAACAAGTATATCACATTTTTAATTTTTTTTCAATAAAAAGCATTTCTTAGTTTCTTCTTAGTTTCATACCAGAGTTTCATACACCAGTTGGTGGTCCTTCCTTGGTTTATCTGAAAATTCATATGCCCCAAGCATTCTCCGTGCCGCTGCGGAAAGCTTTTCATCACTGCTGCCATGCAGATATGCAAGGACCTCTCCCCTGCGCACATAATCATTTATTTTCTTGTTAAGTACAATTCCTGCTGCCGGGTCAATTATATCATTCTTTTTCTCCCTGCCGGCGCCCAATATCATAGCACAGGCACCTATCTCATCCGCCTTCATATTCACCAGATAGCCTTCCTGTACTGATTTTAATTCCTGCTGTGTTTTGGCACACGGAAGCAGTGAATAATCATCGATTATATCTGTATTACCGCCCTGTGCAGCCAGAAATTTCCTGAATTTTGCCAGTGCACTTTTGTCCTCCAGTGCTTTTGTAAGAAGTTTTTCTGCCTCCTTTAACGAAATTTCCGGACGGGCTATATTTATCATATATCCTCCCAGTATGATACAAAGCTCTCTCAAATCATCAGGTCCGCCGCCCTTTAAGACGTCAATCGCCTCCTTAACCTCCAGCGCATTACCTACTGCCATTCCCAACGGCTGCTCCATATCCGAAATTATTGCAATGGTTTTTCTTTTGGCTTTATTGCCTATGTCAACCATGGTCTTTGCAAGTGCCTTGGCGTCAGCTAATTTTTTCATAAAAGCGCCGCTTCCGACCTTAACATCAAGAACGATTGCATCAGCTCCCGAGGCTATTTTTTTACTCATTATACTGCTTGCAATAAGCGGAATACTGTCTACGGTTGCGGTAACATCGCGAAGCGCATAAATCTTCTTATCAGCCGGTGCAAGATTGCCCGTCTGTCCGGTAAGAGCAAATTTTATCGAGTTAACCTGTTTTTCAAAATCTTCAACCTTCATTGAGGTAGTAAAGCCCGGAATACTCTCAAGCTTATCAATCGTTCCTCCCGTATATCCAAGACCTCTTCCCGACATCTTGGCAACCGGAATCCCGCATGCCGCAACCATCGGTCCTAAAACCAGTGTTGTCTTATCACCGATTCCGCCCGTACTGTGCTTATCCACCTTAACCCCATTGATTACCGACAAATCCAGCATATCACCGCTTTTTGCCATTTCAAGAGTAAGATTTACGGTTTCCTCCATAGTCATTCCCTTATAATACACCGCCATAAGAAATGCTGACATCTGATAGTCAGGAATCTCATCATTTACATATCCCTTAATAATATAACTTAATTCCTCCGGCGAAAGCTCCAATCCATTACGTTTTTTTAGGATAAGGTCGTACATTCTCATGCTCTCTTCCTCCTTTTTCAAGACAGATATTTCCTAAGCGTTTATTAGGCCAAGGACATCCCTGCCTATTGACAACGGTGCAACCTTAAATATTGATGCGACTGTCTGTCCTATTACGGCAAAAGAATCCATTGTCCTCAGATTTACATTTTTTCTGATACCCTTGCCGTACATCAGTAAAGGAACATACTCCCTGGTATGGTCAGTTCCGGCAGTTGTCGGGTCGCAGCCATGGTCCGCCGTTATAATCAGCAAATCCTGTTCGGTCATCCTGCCAATTATTTCCGGAATTCGGGCATCCCATTCTTCAAGTCCCCTGCCATATCCTGCATAATCATTTCTATGTCCCCATTTTGAGTCAAATTCCACAAGATTTGTGAATATAAGTCCGTTTGCAAACTCGTCCATACATCTTAAAGTCACATCAACACCATCCATATTGTCCTTGGTGTGAAATGCTTTATTGATGCCGCAGCCGCAGAAAATATCCTCTATCTTGCCTATTCCAACAACATTTATGCCCTTCTCGTCAATCTTTACGAGAAGATTATTGCTGTCGGGTTTAATCGAAAAGTCACGCCTGTTGGAGGTTCTTACGAAATTGCCCTCAGTCCCCACAAATGGTCTTGCAATCACTCTTGCGACTTTATGTTCTCCATCAAGAATACTTCTCGCCTTTTTACACAATTCATACAGTCTGTCAGGAGGAATCACCTCCTCATGTGCCGCAATCTGGAATACACTGTCCGCAGACGTATACACAATGGGCTTGCCGGTTTTCATATGGATACTTCCAAGCTCCTTAATAATTTCCGTGCCGGATGCGGGCTTATTGCCAAGTATTCCCGGCAAATTACATTCCTTAATAAATTCATTGATTATCTCGTCCGGAAATCCGTCAGGATAGACCGGAAAGGCTTTCTTAGTTTCAATACCGACCATTTCCCAATGTCCTGTTGTCGTATCCTTGCCATTGGAAATCTCCCCAAGCCTTGCATAACATCCTATCGGGGAATCGCAGCGCAAAATTCCTGACATACCGTCAATATTGCCGTAGCCCAGTTTTATCATATTAGGAATATGCAATCCGCCGCATTTTTCATTTACATGTGCAATCGTATTGCACCCCATATCTCCAAATCTGGCAGCATCCGGCATTTCACCCATGCCGACACTGTCAAGCACCACCCAGATAACTCTATTTATAATCGCCATGTCAAACCTCCAACGGATAATATATAGATATTATACCATACAATGCCCTAAAATACATAAATCATTTTTGACATTTGCAAGTCCATAATTTATAATTGTCCTTATACTTTTAAACACTTTAGAGGAGATTATACAATGAGTTTTGATTTTGTGAAAAAGCTTCCCATACCCAAGGAAATAAAGGCGCAGTACCCGGTACCTCAAGAGTATGTCAAGCTTAAAAATGAGCGCGATACCATGATAAAGGATGTCCTTTCCGGCAAGTCGGATAAATTTTTATGTATCGTCGGTCCATGCTCTGCGGACAACGAGGATGCAGTAATTGATTATACCTTGCGGCTTGCCAGGGTACAGGATAAGGTTAAAGATAAGGTTATTATCATTCCGCGTGTCTACACCAATAAACCGAGAACAACCGGCGAAGGCTACAAAGGAATGCTTCACCAGCCCGACCCTGAGAAAAAGCCTGATTTGCTTGCAGGCGTAATTGCAATCAGGAAATTACATCTCGATGTTATTAAAGAAACAGGACTTACTGCCGCTGATGAGATGCTCTATCCTGAAAATTACTGGTATCTTGCAGACATTTTGTCCTATGTAGCTGTAGGTGCACGTTCTGTTGAAGACCAGCAGCACCGCCTTACGGTAAGCGGTATGGATGTTCCTGCCGGAATGAAGAATCCTACCAGCGGTGATTACAATGTTATGCTTAATTCCGTTGTGGCTGCACAGGCATCGCACACTTTTATTTATCGCGGGTGGGAGGTTAACACCACCGGTAACGAATATGCGCATACAATCCTTAGGGGCGCTGTAAATAAGCATGGTCAGGCAATCCCTAACTATCACTACGAAGACCTTATAAGGCTTGTTGATATGTACTATAAGAGAGATTTAAAAAATCCTGCTGCCATAGTTGATGCAAACCACTCTAACTCCAACAAGCAGTATATGGAGCAGATTCGTATTGTGAGCGAAGTAATGCACAGCCGTAATCATTCAGAGGATGTACGCAATATGGTAAAGGGTGTAATGATAGAAAGTTACATTGAAGGCGGATGTCAGAAGGTTGGTGAGGGTGTATACGGCAAATCAATAACCGACCCTTGTCTGGACTGGAACAACACTGAAAAGCTTATCTATTCCATTGCTGAAAAATGTTAATATTGTAAGGCATTTTTAAAACCGCTGCCGGTATGAAGCCCGCAGCGGTTTTTCTTATATGTCATAGCTCATTTTCATGTCTTTTTATAAGTTCACAGAATGCGTTGCCGCGTTCCTCGAAATTCTTGAATATACCATAGCTTGCAGCCGCAGGTGACATTACACAGGACCTGCTCTTAGCAGTAATTTTTTTGGCAAGCCTTACAGCATCCTCAAGATGCTCCACAACGTGAAGTCTTTGCGGAGCGTTAAAATCGTACTTTTCGTTTATCTCATCAAATATTCTTCTGCCTGTTGCCTCCATCAAAATAATATTGTTAATCGGAAATTCCGAGAGGAAATTAATCAGGTCAGAATAATCAATTCCTCTGTCCATTCCTCCAATCAAAATCGTGTCCGCGTCCTTGAGGCTTTTAAGCGCGGAAATAGATGTGTCACATATTGTTGAGATTGAGTCATCATAAAATTTTATACCGTCATAGCAGCCGACAAACTGCAGTCTGTGAGGCAGGGTTTCATAAGTCACAAGCCCCCTTGTAAACTCATCATCTGTAATCCCGTACTGCTTCATTACTGCGTAAGCAACTGCGATATTGTAATAATTATGCTCGCCGAGAAGCTTTATGTCATCTACGGGAATTACATATTTACAATCCCTGAAGTAAACTGTATTTCCCGAAATATTTATGTCAGCATTATCATATCCGACCGTGAATACATCCGCCTTGCAGTTCGCTTTGGAAGGTTTAATTAATTCGTTTACATAAAGCACATCACCCGTCACCTGGTTTCTGTAAATATTTTCCTTTGCCGCCACGTATTTTTCCATTGTCTTGTAGTGGTCCAGATGCTCTTCATGGATATTAAGATATACGGCTGTATGCGGTGCCACAGTCATATATTCAAGCTGGTGTGATGACATTTCGAAGCAGATAATTGTATCCTGTGTTATATCCTCCCAGACATCAAACGCCGGTATTCCTATATTTCCTGCAAGCACGGTCTTTCTGCCTGCTTCTTTTAATATATTATATATGAGGGTTGTTGTTGTACTCTTTCCCTTTGTGCCTGTGATGCCGATTATCTGATTTCTGTATCTTTCAAAAAATACCTGCGTCTGTGAAAGGAGCTTTGCAGAAATCTGGGATACCGCTTTTTCAAGCACAATTCCCGGGCTTTTGAAAATAACATCAAAATCATCAAGATTTTTCTGATAATCCATGCCGCAGATGCAGCTTATAGAGGAATCATCAACACTAACCTGATTCATATCAGCTATTGCAATACTTTTACTGCCTCCCGCCTGCTTTATGAGCTTAAGAGTGGACCGTCCTTCCCTTCCAAAGCCCAATATTAAAATATTTTTGTCTTTTATATATTTACGAATTGTATCAAGCATAACCAAAACCTCACGTTATGAATTCATGCAGCAGTTCTTTTTAACTAATTCTGCAAATTTTTCCGGCAAAAGATTTTCCTCATCATAGCCTGTAAAGAATTTATTTTCTTTTAAAGAATATTCCTTATACTGTGGCAGCTCCATATAGTGCCTGAATAAAACCGGCAGATTACCGCCGTCCTTAAGCATATCTTTTATTGTCATACAGATAGCCGTATTAACCTCGCTCCTGCTTCCGACACATTCAAACGGTTTTTCATCGCCGACCCCGACAAGCTGTTCCATTACAGGTATCATGCCTTCATCCCCAAGCATATCGGTTCCAAATATTTCACAGAGCCTTTCATGGCTTAGGAATGGTGAGAGAATCAAAAATACAAACAGGCACTTTGAACAATGTCCGCACCATACGTCCTCCTTGCTACCAACATTGCAGCTTCTGAAAACATCATGGTAGGCACTGCATTTTGCAAAATATCTGGCAATCTGAAATTCGCTTAATGGTCTTAGCAGACTGAAATAATATGTGCCCGTCCCTATATATAAAGCCTCATATGTATGGAAATCCTTCTCAAACTTAAAGCTCTTTGAATACTGGTGGTTCACCGTGCTTCCCATTACCGTGCTTTCATTGGCACTTGCTTCGTTGGAAAGCGTTATATATTTTAAATTATTGAGGTATGCCGCAATTGTTGACGAAAATGCAACAATAGCCGAAAACGGAGTGTGTCCGTTTAAAAATCCCTTAGCGTTAAGCTCTATCATTCTCTTATCAAGAGTTCTTTTGGCAGTAATAACCTCGCTTTGCGAAAATCCACCCGAAACAGTTGTATCAATTGTTGCTTTTCTTGGATTGATTATGTAGCACTTTATGCTTTCCCCGGCATCCTTAAGAAGCTCTATTGAAACTGCCGAATCCTTGCCTCCCCCAATCGGAACAAGGCATCCCGACGGTTCTGAAAGCCTTTGGCTTTCTGCCCTGCTTACCATATCAGCGTCCGATACCTCACCAGCCGGAGCACATTCAATATTCATAAAGCCATCCCTGTCAAGCTCTATGCCATTTGTGTAGAAGAACTCTCCAAGACCGTAAAAATACAACTCCTTCCACCATAAAAGCTCCTCTTTATCAAAATATCCGGCGTTTATAATTACATTGGGAGGACAGGCTATCTTCCAATAGCTCACAAGCTCTACCATACCAAGGCAGGCTGCCAGCTTAAGGAAGGTTTTATTACACATAAGCTCACTTGCGGTGTGACCTGCAGCATTAAATCTCCATTGCGGCGTAAATTCCGAAAGTCCCGGCACCTCAAAGCAGTAGCTCAGCGTTATCTCATCACCTGTCTGTGTGACAGTATATGACTTGTAAATAAATACCGCGTATTTTTTTCTTAATTCATTATATAAGGACATATCAATATACTCTCTCTACTCTCTTATTTATATTGCAGACAAACTCATAATTAAAGCTTCCTGCAAGCTCTGAAATCTCTTCAACAGAAATACATTTGCCATTTGCGCTGCCTGCCAAAACAGCCTCATCCTCAATTTTCACATCAGGAATATCAGTAACATCCACCATCATCTGATCCATACATACACGGCCTATAACCGGTGCAAATTTATCGTGAATAATCACCTTTCCCTTGTTGGACAGGCTTCTTGGATATCCGTCTGCATATCCGACAGAAAGTGTTGCAATCCTTGTCGGTCTGCTTGTCACATATGTGGCGCCGTAGCTTACGCCCTCACCTGCCGCAACCGTCTTTACATTGACAACATGGGTTTTCCATGTGAGCGCAGGTTTAAGGATAACCTCGTCCGTTCTGACCTCATCCGACGGATAAAGTCCATATGTAATAATACCGGAGCGCACCATATTAAACCTATGACTGTCAAATTCTATAATTCCCGCACTATTGCACAAATGTCTTACAGGAATATGAACGCCCCGCTTTGATATTTCATCAGAAAACCAGTCATATCTTTCCATCTGCTTTTTAGTATATTCCTTATCACGCATATCCGCACATGAAAAATGTGAGAACATACCTTCGAGATAAATATTGGAAAGTCTGCTGATACTAACTACATCCTCTACGGCTTCCTGCGTCATCACAAAGCCTATTCTTGTCATTCCCGTATCAAGTGCAATATGTACTTTGGCTTTCTTGCCCGCCAGACGCGCAGCCTCGTCTAATTTCACCGCAGTATCAAGACTGTAAATAGTCTGTGTGATATCATACCGTACAAGCAAATCATACTGTGAGGGTGAAATATACCCCAGTATAAGTATCGGCAGCTTCTCACCCGCCTGTCTTAATTCAATTGCCTCCTCAATGGTCGCAACCGCAAAATACTGAACTTTATTCCTAATCCTTTGTGCAACTCTGACTGCACCGTGTCCGTATGCGTCTGCCTTTATAACAGCAAGCACATCGACGCCGGCTCCAGCCTTTTTGCGCACCTCATCTATATTATGTTCAATAGCATCAAGATCTATATTCGCATAACATCTCAGATAACCATCCATAATGTCCTCCAATCAATATATGCAATCCACAGCTAATTGTAACACAAATATAAGCTTTTACCTACTAAAATTTGTTGGGTTTCCGTATTTTTTATTTCAAGGTTATTTTTGTTGATTTATTTCTTCACAAACCCTATAATAAGCTTTGTAATTATTTTTATGGAGGAAATTATGCTTAAAGTCTACAAAGCCTTTCCAGGCGGAGCACACAAGGTACTAACCATGAGTTATGATGACGGCAAATTGGCTGACCGCCGTCTTGTTTCTATCTTTAATAAATACGGAATCAAGGGTACATTTAACCTTAATTCAGGTCTTTTAGAGGACGGAGTAAGGATTCCTTCTTCAGAATGGAAGGAATTGTATAAGGGTCATGAGGTTGCAACCCACACGGTTACACACCCTACCATAGACCGTTGTCCCAATACACAGATTATTCAGGAATATCTTGAGGATAAGAAATATATCGAATCCATTGTCGGCTATCCGGTTCGCGGACATGCGTATCCTAACGGTTCTTACAGCAAACGTGTAGAAGAAATTATGCGTCTTATAGGAATAAAATACGGACGTATAATCGGTGACTACTACGCCGAGGAATACGGTGTAAGGGAAGCCAAAAAGGAATGTGGCATTGATGTAGTCGGTGATGTCAACGGTTTTGCATTTCCTGAAAACTTTATGGAATGGAAGGCAACCTGCCACCACAACCATAATCTTCTCGGCTTCGGAAAGAAATTTAAAGAGCTGAGTAAAAAACAATATCTCTATATGATGTATGTATGGGGACACAGTTATGAATTTGACAGGGATAATAACTGGGAGCTCATTGAAGCTTTTTGTGAAATGATGTCGGGTCAGAAGGACATATGGTATGCTACCAACATTGAAATCGTAGATTATATGGAGGCATATGAGCGTCTTGAGTTTGCAGCGGACTTAAGCTTTGTTTATAATCCGTCATTTTGCTCAGTATGGCTTATAATCAATGATAACAAGGTAATTGAAGTACCGGGTGGTGCTACAATAAAGCTTGAGGCTTAAAGTAAAAGGGGCAAAAGCCGAAATGGCTTTTGCCCCTTACTGATACAGCCTTAGAATTATTTATTTCATATAACTCAAAAGCTTGGATATTACATTTACAAATTCTTCCAGGCTCATCGTACTTTCAGGCGCATCTATCTGCGTTGTATTATTTCCTGATTCATATGTGACCGTCAATGCTGCGTATTCATCACTATTTTCCGACGTATTTTCTGATTCATTTGTTGTCACCGTAAATGATGATGTGATGCTTTTCCCGTCACTGCCTATTACGAAATCGGATTCAATACCTGACAGGTCATCTATGTTCTCCTTTACAGCTCTTATTTTTTCATAACATTCCTCGTTAATTTCACCTTCCGTAATCTGGGACCTTGCTTCATCTGAAAGAAATTTTTCAAAATCCATCTCTAGCAATGCATCACAAATACTGTCTGCATTTTCCTGTGTAATGTGGAAGGACAGATTATTTTCTGTAATAGTAACCGCATCCGTGGTATTTTCTGCCAGCTCGTCAATGATTTCTCCCAGATATTGGGCTAAGTCCTTTTTATCCTCATCCGTTACCTCGGATATCTCCTGAGTTTCCTCGGCAATATCCACATCATACTGGCTTAGCAGCTCCTCCATGCTCTCTTTATCAACAATAAGATATTCTCCCGGGAATGAAAAAATTGCCGTAAACATAGCAAATTGGTCATCGACATTCACCAGAAATTTTTTAATCTGGGTAATATTCAAATACACCTGCTGCTGACTGTTAAACACATATATGTCCGTTACCTTCTCATAATCATCCATAGAATATGTATCGTAATTTATCTTTGCATATACATCTATAAGGGCGTTTTTATCTGAGTCGCCGCTTATATTGATTTTGACATCACAGCTTCCCTCACTTCCGGCATCAAGGGAAATATTTATCTCTCCCGAGGTTGCCTTTGTTTCAATAATCTTGTTAATAACGGACTGTGCCGTTGTCTTTTTGTCCGTGCCTGCGCATGCTGTAACTGATAACATAATTGTAAACATTAACAAAACTGATATTATTTTTTTCAAATCCACTAACCTCCAATTAAAAATAAAAGCACCTGGAAGTAAACCCCAGATGCTTATATGTACCGTTTAATTATAAATCGATACGTCCGGCAATCTTGTTGCCGTTAGCAACATAGTATGCTGCATGTTCTTCAGGCTTGCAATATACATCAATGCTCTTAACAGATGTAACCTTCTTGCCCATCTCTGCTGCAGCAGCCTCCTTGCACTTCTCAACAACCTCTTCATAGCTGAACTGTTTACCGGCAAACTGTATATAAAAGCTACAATTCTTTTCATTTTCTGTCTTCTTAACAGTAGTCTTCTTTGCAGTTGCCCTCTTCTCTGCTACCTTTTTAGGTTCTGCAGCCTTAATCTCTGCCTTCTTAGGTTCTGCAGTCTTAACCTCAGCCTTTACAGGAGCTGCGGTTTCTGTCTTAACTGTTTCTGCCTTAACAGGAGCTGCAGTCTTTACTGTCTTTGCTGATTCTGTTTTCTTATTAACCATTTTTTCACCATCTTTCAATAAAACATTCAAACAACACAACTCATTATATATTAAAGTACTTGTTTTTGCAACATCTGTGGTAAAAAATTAGTATTAAAGAATTAACGAAAATATTTATATTTTTATGTCAAAATTCACAACAAACTTTGTGTAACCAAAGTTTCTCATCATAATCCAAATATTTTTCGAGTGTATCGTATACTTTCTTCTGGTATTGCCTTAGGAGCTTCAGCTCTTTTTCTGACATTTCATCAAGATTTACAAGCTCCATATCTATCGGTGCAAGCGTAAGTGTTTCAAACTCCAAAAAATCACCATACTCTCCGCTTTCACCTCTGACACACAAAAGTTCGTTTTCAATTCTGATTCCGTGGCTGCCTTCAATATAAACTCCCGGTTCATCGGTTGTTATCATTCCCGGCTCCAGAACACATTCATCATCGCTTTGTGCGGACTTCTTCCATCTAAAGCAGTTGGGCGCTTCGTGCACTCCCAGCATATATCCTACCCCATGACCGGTTGAGCATCTGTAATCCAGTCCGTTTTCCCAAAGCGGTCCTCTTGCAAGAATATCAAGATTGCGTCCCGTACAGCCCTTTAAGAATTTGGCATTTGCCAGATTAAGCATTCCCCTGAGAACCATTGTATAATGCGTTTTTACCTGCGGCTCTGCCTCACCAAGACTTATGGTTCTTGTAATGTCGGTTGTTCCCTCAAGATACTGTCCGCCTGAGTCAACAAGCAAAATGCCCTCCGGCTTTAAAGGTGACGGCACGCCTGCATAAGGGTTGTAATGCATCATCGCAGCATTTGCGTTATACGCACTTATTGTAGTAAAACTCGGCTCAATATATCCAGCCTGTTTTTTTCTGAGCTCCTCAAGATAATCGGCAGCTTTGACTTCATCCAGCCCGCCTTTGTTCACCTCTCTCTTAAGCCAGTAGATAAATTTAGTAACACATACTCCATCCTTGATATGAGCCTGTCTTTCATTTTCACATTCAACAGGATTTTTCACCGCCTTCAGCATAATCTCAGGATTTGTCCCTGCAATCGCATTAACCGAAGCGTCAAGGGATGAATAAATCGAATAATTAATTTTCTTTAAATCGTATAAAACAGCCTTATCCCTGATACTGCTTATAAATTCTTCATATTCACCATATTCCCTGAGTGATATGCCATCCTGTGCCAGACTTTGGCATAGCTTTTCATCAAATTTATCCCTGTCGGCAAAAAGTATCCCCTGATTTTCATCCATATAAAAATATGACAGCACCATTGGGTTATACAAAATGTCATTTCCTCTGATATTAAGAAGCCAGGCTATATCACCAAGAGCCGTAAGAATATGGCACTGTGCACCTGCCGCCTTTATGGCGTTTCTGACCGCCTCAAGCTTTTGGGCTCTCTTTTGTCCCGAGTATTTTTCTTCAAGTTCATACGCTTTTTCCTTGGATAATGACGGTCTGTCCTGCCATATTAAGCCTGCATAATCCCTGCACAAAATGCCCGCTGCACCTATATCTGACAAAAGCTTTTCATACCCAATGCCCTCCTTTGCCGATATGGTTCTGGTATCACAGGCAAGCAGACCTCCCTTATGAAGATTCTCACTGATATAGGTTTCAATTGAAGGCGTTTGCGGCATGCCCATTTTCATAAGCTCTATTTTGCTGCCGGCAAGCTCCCTGTCTGCCTGAATAAAGTATCTTCCATCGGTATATAATGCTGCTTTGTTCTCACATACAACAAGTGTTCCTGCCGAGCCCGTAAATCCTGACAAATATTTTCTTGTCTCAAAATACTCACCCGTATACTCTGAACCGTGATAATCGGACGAGGTGACTATATAAACCTCCACCCCATCCTTTTTCATCATTTCCCTTATTTTTTTTATTTTTGCTGCGGTATCCATTTTACACACTCTCTTCCATCAGCGCGAAGCTTAACAAGCGCCTTTTTTTCAATTCTGCTTACATAACTTCTTGAAATTCCCAAAAATCCGGCAATTTCAAGCTGTGTCATTTCATTACCTCCAAAGAGTCCGTACCTTAAAGCTATAACCTGACGTTCCCTGTCATTCAGCTTACTTTCGATTGAATTTCTAAGCCACTCTATGTCTGATTTGAGCTCAATCTCCTGAAATGCATCCGGCTCCCGGCTCTCCAAAAAATCCATAAGGCTTATCTCATTGCCTTCCTTATCAACACCTATGGGTTCATTAAGTGACACGTCCCTGCTTCTC
This sequence comes from uncultured Alistipes sp., assembly GCA_964403785.1. Taxonomy (GTDB): domain Bacteria; phylum Bacillota; class Clostridia; order Lachnospirales; family Lachnospiraceae; genus MGBC120314. The sequence goes on along the minus strand of CAYOHM010000008.1, from coordinate 20,010 downwards.
TTTTTATTGCTTCTCAACGTCATAAGCAGTTCATTGTCAATACATTTTGCTGCATATGTAGCAAATCTGCTGCCCTTATCTATACTATAACTCTTTATTGCCTTTATTAAACCTATTGTTCCAATGGAAATCATATCCTCTGTTTCCATATCACTTGAGGTATATTTCTTTACCATATGTGCCACAAGCCGCATATTCTTCCTGATGAGGACTTCCTGTGCATCCGTATCACCATCCCTCAGTTTTAGAAGATAATAAGCTTCTTCTGCAGCAGTAAGAGGTTTTTCAAATATTTTCAAGAAAGCACCTCAAAGTTTTTATACATAATATGTTGCAAAAAACCTTAAAGTGCCTTTCCAAAAACTATTCTTTTCTTCGAAGAATATCGTATTGATTTAATTTTACACCCAAATCAATGAACAATGTCTGCTTCGGATGAGGCGCACTTTCCATCTCAAAGCCCTTCTCATCCGTGATTTTTCTTACAACGGCAGATATATTTTCACCATTTGGCTTCATAATTTCTATTGTCTCTCCGACAGAAAATTTATTTTTCTGTTCAATCCGGTACAGACCCTCTTCATTCTCACCCAGAATCATTCCCAGATATGTATATTCCTTACAATATGTGTTGCAATCGTAAATCTGGGTTGTATTATCAGGCTTTCCAAAGAAAAAACCTGTTGTATACTGTCTGTATGTGCATTTTGCAATTTCCTCCCTGTAAAACGGAAGTCTTTGTCTGTAATATTCAGGTGATTTTCTGTAATCGTCAATCGCCATTCGATACGTTCTGGCAACCGCAGCGACATATAAAGCCGTTTTCATCCTGCCCTCTATCTTAAAGCTGTCGATACCTGCCTCAAGAAGCTGCGGAATATACTCGACCATGCACAAATCCTTGGAATTAAAAATATATGTACCCCTGTCATTTTCAAATACAGGCATATACTCTCCTGGACGTTTTTCCTCCATCAGCGTATACTTCCATCTGCACGGATGCGTACAGGCACCCTGATTGGCATCACGTCCGGTTAAAAAACTGCTCAGAAGACATCTTCCCGAATATGAAATGCACATAGCGCCATGCACAAATGTTTCTATTTCAAGTTCATCAGGAATATTTTTCCTGATTTCTTTGATTTCATTAAGTGAAAGCTCTCTTGCACAGACAACTCTTTTGGCTCCCAATTTGTGCCAAAAAAGATATGTCCCATAGTTTGTGTTGTTTGCCTGTGTACTTATATGAATCTCCATATCGGGCAATACCTCACGGGCAACCGTAAATATTCCGGGGTCCGAAATAATAAGTGCATCCGGCGCTACATCCTTTAATTCTTCAAAATAATCACGGGCAGCACTAAGGTCATTATTATGTGCAAGAATATTTGCAGTGACATATACCCTGACACCTCTTTCATGGGCAAAAGCAACACCCTCCTTCATTTCCTCAATGGAGAAGTTCTTTGCATTGGCGCGCAGGCCAAATGCCTCACCGCCGATATAAACCGCATCAGCGCCATATATTACCGCCGTCTTTAAAACCTCCGGGCTGCTCGCCGGAATTAACAATTCAGGACGTCTCATATTTATCTCCTTAATCCTTCTTAACACTAATCGTAATTCCATCTCCTATCGGAACAATGGATGTAACAAGCTGCTCATTATGCATCACAGCATATATGTAATCCCTCATTCGTGTATGTATGGTGCGGTTTCTCCTTACAACACCATACTTTGACTCTATTATTTCTCCCTCCTGGAGTATATTATCGGAAATAAGTATGGCATTTGGTTTCAGCAATCTTAAGATATCCTCAAGAAAATTAATATACTGGCCCTTAGCAGCGTCCATAAATATAAAATCATATGGCTCCTCCATATCCTTTAAAACCTCTGCTGCATCACCTTCAATAAGAGTAATCCTATCCTCAACTCCGGCACGTCTGAAATTATTACGGGCAACCGGAATCCTCTTATCGTAATTTTCTATTGTTGTAATAGTCGATTCCTTTGGCATACATGAAGCCATAAGAATAGATGAGTAGCCCACAGCCGTACCCACCTCCAAAATTCTGGACGGTTTTTTTAAGGTAACCAGTACCTTAAGCAGGTTTCCCATCTCTTTTCTAATGATTGGAACATAGTCGGCAACCGCCTCACGTTCAATCTGTTCTATTATCTCGCTGTCACCCGGATCAAAAGAATTAATAAATGTTACCATTCTTTCATCTATGATCATTATTTTGTATCCTCTTTCCCAGCATCCTCGTCATCCGTCTGCGCTCCGATAATCTCTATAATCTCAGTCGGTGTATAGGAGGTTGACAAGCTGTAAGTACCCGGTTTTACCGAATCCTTATAATCCGAAAGCATAAGCTGAACCATAAAAACATATTTATTCTCGATTACTCCTGCTTTCTCTAATATTTCAGAAACTGTTTTGATTGATGAACCCTTTGGAATTGTAACCGCCGCTGTTTTGGCGTTCTCCTCAGTTGTAACAGCCTGTTCGTCAAACACTGCCCTGCCAAATTCATATGCCTTGCCGGCATAATTAGAGGTAAGCATTACCAAAATGCAAATAACAAGCACATTTAACGAAATATTTATAATTGTTCTCACCAATGAGCTGATACTATCCGTAGTTATTTTAGACATTGTAGCACTTCCCTCTCGGATTTATTCCATAAAATCAAGATTAAAATCCAAATTCTCTACCAGCGTGCTCTGTATATCATGAACCATACGGCACACGCTAAGTTCTGAACGCAAAAATTTATTAGCTATAATACTGCTTCTGATGTATTCATACCTGTCATAATTTTTTACTATCTCATCATACATATTGCCGATACTCTCTGAATTCTGTATCTCAAAGGTATGCCTTCTAAGCTCATTAACTGCCTGAAAAAGCTGCGGATTTTTGCTGATTTCATTTTTACATTCAATATAATATTTGTATTCATCACTTTCAAGTATGGCATCGGCAAGCTGCGACGCAAGTTCATCAACCTTACTCATAGATTATACCTCCATAATAATCGGAAGAATCATAGGTGTTCTCTTGAGCGTTTTCCACAAATAATCACTAAGCGTCTCTTTTACGACGTTTTTAATCTTACCCCAGTCCGTCACATTGTGATAAAGACAGTTCTCGACTTCCTCTTCAACTATCATTCGGGCATTCTCAATAAGATTCTCCGACTCTCTGACATATACAAATCCTCTTGAAACAATATCCGGACCGGAAAGCAGCTGATTAGAATGCTTTTCCAGGGTCATAACAACAACCACTATTCCATTTTCGGCAAGATTCTGTCTGTCTCTGAGAACTATATTGCCAACGTCACCTACGCCAAGACCGTCAACAAGGATTGCACCGGTCTGAACAGTGCCCGTTACCTCGGCACCATTTTCATCCATTTCAAGGACATCACCCTTGAACATAATGAAGGTATTCTCCTTCGGCACACCCATCTGCTCCGCAATCTCGGCATTAGCCACCAGATGTCTGTACTCGCCATGCACCGGAACTGCGTACTTAGGCTTTACAAGTGAGTAAATAAGCTTTAATTCCTCCTCACAGGCATGACCTGACACATGTGCATCCTGGAAAATAACCTTGGCACCCTTTATGGCAAGCTCATTAATAACCTTGGCAACGGATTTTTCATTGCCCGGAATAGGTGTTGAGCTAAATACAACCGTATCTCCCGGATGAATTGAAACCTTGCGGTGAAGCGACGCAGCCATTCTTGAAAGTGCAGCCATCGACTCGCCCTGACTTCCGGTTGTGATAAGCACTATCTGCTCATCAGTATAATTTTTCATTTCTTCAACATCAATAATCGTTCCGTCAGGATAATTCAGGTACTCAAGCTCCTTGGCAACCCCGATTACATTGACCATACTTCTTCCTTCAATGACAACCTTTCTGCCAAACTTACAGGCAGAATTGATAATCTGCTGTACACGGTCAACATTGGACGCAAATGTCGCAATAATTATCCTGCTGTTTCTGTTGTCATTAAAAATCGTATCGAAGGTTTTGCCAACGGTTCGCTCCGACATTGTAAAACCGGGCTTAATGGCATTGGTACTGTCCGACATAAGGGCAAGAACACCCTTCTTGCCTATTTCGGCAAATCTCTGAAGGTCAATAGGCGTTCCGTACACAGGTGTATAATCCACCTTGAAATCACCTGTATGAACAACAATTCCCGCCGGCGAATAAATTGCAAGAGCTGCTGCATCTGCAATACTATGATTAGTCCTTATAAATTCTACCCTGAAACAGCCAAGATTTATGGACTGACCATACTTTACCACCTTTCTCTTAACCTTCTTGTCCATATCATGCTCAACAAGCTTTGACTCAATAAGCCCCATTGTAAGCTTCGTGGCATAAATCGGCACATTAATATCCTTAAGGACATAAGGTATGGCGCCGATATGGTCCTCGTGGCCGTGCGTAATCGCAAATCCCTTAACCTTATCATAATTATCCTTAAGGTAAGTAATATCCGGAATTACAAGGTCTATACCCAGCATATCATCATCCGGAAACGAAAGACCGCAATCCACAACAACAATACTGTCTTCATACTCGAAAGCAGTCATATTCATACCAATCTGCTCAAGTCCTCCAAGAGGAATTATCTTAAGCTTTGATGTATTATTCAATTTTTTCAAAACAACACTCTCCTATACTATTTAACTATTTCTATATCATCCATGAGTTCTTCAAATACACGCATAACAGCCTCTAATTCATCATTATCCTCAACTGCTTCATAGACAGAATCCGTATCCCCATCCCCGGACAAATCCTTAAATATGCAGCATTCAGCAGATTCCTCTTCATCATCAGAGTCCGTTACCAGAATATAATCAACTCCATTTATTCTTGTTTCTTCCAAAACATAAAATTCAACACTGTCACCGCCGTCTCCGGCAAATGTAATCTTTTCCATAAATTCAACCACCCATCATAAGTGAATCAAGATAACTCTGTAATATAAATACTGCCGCAACCTTATCAATTACCTGCTTGCGGTTCTCTCTTCTCACACCGGATTCCATAAGTACACGTTCAGCCTCAACGGTAGTAAGTCTCTCGTCCCACAAAATAACAGGAAGATTACACCTTTTTGAAAGCAGCTCCTTAAATTCTTCCGATTTAACTGCCCTATCACCGACAGTATTATTCATATTCTTGGGGTATCCCAGAACAATCCTGTCAGCCTCGTACTCCTTACATAACTCCTCTATTCGTGCAAGCGTCCTTCTAAGCTTATTCTCCTCATTTCTCGTGATTGTTTCAACAGCCTGTGCCGTCACAAGAAGAGGGTCGCTCACCGCCACTCCCACAGTACGGCTGCCGTAATCAAGTCCTATGATTCTCATACTTACAGACCCTTATTCTTTATAAAGTACTTCAATACTTCTTCAACGATTTCATCGCGCTCAACCTTCATAATAAGGCTTCTGGCATTGTTATGACTGGTTATATAGGTCGGATCACCGGACATAATGTAGCCAACTATCTGATTTACCGGATTATAGCCCTTTTCCTTAAGCGCAACATAAACACGCTCAATTATCTCTGAAACGGATAAATCAGCAAATGTTTCAATTTGTATAAATTGTGTCTTTGTCAAATCATTCATCATAATACCACGTCCTTCACTTCCGCATTACATTTTAATATAAAATGCGCAATAATACAAGCCCTAGATTTCACCCTGCATTATATCTTTAGAAAGTTTTCCTGTCACATGTACATCCAGTACTTTATTTTCAAGCGGCTCTTTTGATTTAACCGCCACCTTAACATACGTTTTGGTATGTCCTATGTAATACTCTTCATCATCCATCGTAATCTTTTCTTCAAAAAGTACACTGCATATCCTGTCCAGATAATACTCTCTGTATTCATCTGATAATTTTGCATCCAGACTTATAAGCACTTCGCTTCTTAAGTTCTTTTTCAAATCCGGAACCTGTCCCGGGAGCTTATCCGCAACAGTGCCCTTTCTTCTTGAATACTTAAAAATATGCATTTCAAAAAAACGGATTTTTTCCAGGAACTGCCTTGTCTGTTCAAATTCCTCGTCACTTTCATCCGGAAAGCCGACGATAACATCCGTAGTTATTGCCGGATGTTCAAAATGCCTTCTTAAAATATTGCAGCCTTCCTCATATTCCGCAGTATTATACCTGCGGTTCATTCTCTTTAATGTTGCATCACAGCCGCTTTGAAGCGAAAGATGAAAATGGGGACAGATTTGGGAAACCTCGGAAAGCCTTGATACAAATTCTTCAGTAACAATTCGTGGTTCAAGCGAGCCAAGACGTATTCTTTCAACGCCCTCCACCCTGCTGACTGCCTCAATCAGCTCCAGCAGATGCGGTGCTTTTTCCTGCCTTTCCAGACCATATGAGCTAAGGTGGATGCCTGTCAGGACAAATTCCTTGTAGCCCTTTGCAGCAAGATTCTTTATTTCCTCTATGACATCACTTATTTCCCTGCTTCTTATTCTTCCACGGGTATACGGAATTATACAGTACGAGCAAAACTGATTACATCCATCCTGAACCTTGATAAACGCTCTGGTGTGCTCTAAGACCTGATTGATTTCAAGCTTCTCGTATTCATTTGTCCCGCCAATATCAATAACACTGGAATTATTATTTTTATCCTCAAGGTATTCATCAATTACCTTTACAATATCTATCTTTTTGTTGTTCCCGACAATAATATCAACACTGTCATCAGCCAGAAGCTCATTTGGTGCCGCCTGGGCATAACAGCCCGCCGCGATTATCACGGCATCTTTATTTTTCTTTCGCGCCCTGTGGAGCATCTGTCTTGACTTTCTGTCTGCAATATTGGTTACGGAGCACGTATTTACTATATAAACATCAGCTATTTCATTTTCAAAATCTACAATCTCATATCCTGCGTTTCTTAGCATAAGCTCCATGCCTTGTGCTTCGTAAGAATTTACTTTGCAGCCGAGATTGTGAAGTGCGGCCTTTTTCATATATAATCATTCCCTTGTTAAATTTTTGTATAAATCACCCCATTTTGATTGACATATCACTCGTAAAAAGTTAAGATATGGATATAGTTATTTGATGATGTTTTATCGCATCACCTAACACATATATACGGAGGTATTCTTATGAAGACAGTTTCAATTTCTTTAAATTCCATTGACAAGGTAAAGTCATTCGTTAATGCCATTACCAAATTTGACGTTGATTTCGATCTGGTTTCGGGGCGTTATGTGATCGACGCAAAGTCAATTATGGGAATCTTCAGTCTTGATCTCTCTAAGCCGATTGAGCTCAATATTCACGCAGAAGAAGATATCGATACAATTCTTGAAGTATTAAAGCCTTACATCGTAGAATAAATTTTAAGGCCATGAAGCTGATTCATGGTCTTATTTTTTTACCCTATTGTAATAACCTCAACAGTTTCCAGTGCAGTTCTTACCAGCTCGTCAATCTTCTCTGCAAGGTGTTCTTCAGATTTATGGATTGACTTTGAATTTGGCTTTGTCACAGGATGCTTTGCAACAAATGTCGTACAGCAGTCCTCATACGGCTGAATCGAAGTTTCATATGTGCCTATTTTTTCGGAAATATCAATGATTTCCTGCTTATCAAAGCTTACCAGCGGTCTTATTACAGGCATTTGTGCCACTTCATTTATTACCGCAAGACTTTGTAAGGTCTGGCTTGAAACCTGTCCTATGCTTTCTCCCGTTGCAATAGCCATTGCACCGCTGCTGTTTGCGATTTCCTGCGCTATCCTGTAAAAATAACGCTTCATAATTATCGTAAGCTGGTCATGCGGACATTTCTCATAAATATACATTTGAATATCCGTAAAATTAACGATATGAAGCTTTATTGTTCCTGCATACTTTGAAACTAACCCTGCAAGGTCTATAACCTTCTGCTTGGCTCTCTCGCTGGTATAAGGAGGAGTATTAAAATATACCGCCTCAAGAGTGACTCCTCTTTTGGCAACCATATAGCCTGCCACCGGACTGTCAATTCCGCCCGAAAGCAAGAGCACAGCCTTCCCGTTTGTTCCGACAGGCATTCCGCCTATTCCCTTGATTTCCTGCGAATAAATATTTATCTTGGAACGTATTTCAACATTTACAAAAATATCCGGCTTATGAACATCCACCTTCATACCCTTATCTTCAAATGCATCAAGTATCTTTTCGCCAAGCTGCATATTAATTTCCATTGAATTAAGCGGGTAATTTTTTCTTGCCCTTCTCGCATCAACCTTAAACGTGATATGCTTGTCCTCATAGGTCTCGTCAATATGTGCAACCACTTCCCTTGCAAGCTCGTCAAAACCATTATCTTCTATCTGTACCATCGGGCAGATACCGACAATACCGAAAACACATTTTAAAGCATCAATGGTATCCTCGTAATCATATGCGCCCAGTGCCTCAACGTATATGCGTCCGTTCTCCTTGGAAACCTTAAAATCCCCGTCAACACGCCCCAGCGAATTTCTTATCTGATGACAGAGCGCATCCTCAAATAGATGTCTGTTTTTGCCCTTAACACCTATTTCTCCGTATTTTATCAAAAATGCCTTGTACATAATTTACCTACTTTCTTACAAATTTTTTCAGTACAGGAATAATCTCGTTGAGAACTGCGAGGAAATAGTCAGCCTCCTCAATCGTGTTAGACACAGCTAAGCTTATTCTGACCGTCGACTCAATAATTCCTTTTTGCGCGCCCACAGCCAACAGCGTCCTGCTAAGTGAAGGCTTGTTGGAAGAGCAGGCAGAACCGGCTGACACATAGATTCCCTTATCCTCGAGCGCATGAAGGAGAACCTCGCTTCGCACATTTTCAAAGCTTACACTGATAATATGCGGCGCAGTCATCACTCTCTCAGAATCCTCGTCCCACCCGTTTATGGTGGCACCATCTATTTTTTTGATGCCCTTTATCAGATATTCCCTAAGTTCATAAAGCTTGTTCTGCTTTTCTTCAAAATCGGTATAGGCAATCTCAGCAGCCCTGGAAAGTCCCGCAATGCCCGGTACATTATCCGTTCCCGAGCGCATACCCTTCTGCTGCCCGCCTCCAAGAATAATCGGCTTAACTTTTACCTTGTCATTTATGTAGAGGAAACCGACTCCCTTTGGCCCGTTAATCTTATGAGCGCTCACCGACATCATATCAATTCCCATACGCTTCGGGTATATTCTAAGCTTTCCGAATGCCTGTATTGCATCCACCATTAAAGCACAGTCCGGATTCTTTTCTTTTATAATGGCAGAAATCTTCTCTATCGGTTCAATAGTACCTATTTCATTATTTACATACATAATGCTGACAAGAATGGTTTCATCACAGACAGCAGCTTTAAGCTCGTCAAGATTGACAACACCTTTTTCATCAACCGGAAGATATGTCACCTCAAAGCCCAGCTCTTCAAGTGCCTTCATAGGCTCAAGGACAGCAGCATGCTCTATTGAAGACGTGATAATATGGCTGCCTCGTCTTTTATTCGCCATAGCATAACCAAATATCGCCGTATTATTGGATTCCGTTCCTCCCGAGGTAAAAAGGATTTCCTTTTCATTTACCTTTAATATTTTAGCAAGCGTCGCTCTTGCATTCTTTAAGTATTTTTCAGCATTGACACCCATCATATGAAGCGATGACGGATTGCCGTAATCCTCATCATAAACCTTGTCGATGACGCTTCTTACCTCAGGGATACATCTTGTAGTTGCTGAATTATCAAAATAAACCTGCATATCTCCTCCACAGGGAAATCATCCCTTTAATCTTCCAAACTGTACATAAGAACCGAAAGCATCATAATTCCTGCTGTTTCCGTTCTTAAAATTCTTCTGCCAAGCGTCACGGCGGTAAATCCGTTCTGTATGGCAGCCTCCACCTCCTGCGGTGCAAATCCGCCCTCCGGTCCTATAAGGACTGCCACAGGCTGTCCGGTTTCAATCCCGGAAATAATTTTTCTTGTATGTGAAATTTCCTTCGCAGCCTCATAAGGAATAAGACAAACCGATATTTTTTGTTCCTTGGCGTATTTAAACACCTCAGGCAGCTTCATCGGGCTTTTAATCTCAGGGATGATACTCCTTTTACTCTGCTTTGCAGCACTTTCAGAAATTGCCTGCCACCGTTTTATTTTGTTTTCTTCTTTTTTGCCGTCCAGCTTAACAACACAGCGCTCGGTATTAACAGGAATTATCTCATACACGCCGAGTTCAACCGCCTTTTGAATGATAAGCTCCATTTTATCTGCCTTGGGCAATCCCTGAAACAGATAAATCCTGTTCTTAAGTTCACGGCTGACCTCCGTCCAGTCTATATTAGCAGTAATATAGTCTGAAGCTATCTCAGCTATGCTGCAGTAGTAATCTTCATCACTTTCTTTAGCATCCCGCCTGCTTATAATAATCTGCTCATCACACTTCAACCTAAGAACGTTTTTAATATGATTAACGTCCTCGCCGGTTATCCTTATTGATTTTTCACCTATTGCTTCTGCTTCAACAAAAAAATGATACATAATCAGTCCTATCCGTATTTATTTTATCATATCTTACGTGCTGTTACGTTAACCCACTCACCCTTATGATTAACCTCAACTATCTCCAGCTTCGGATTCTTTTTGAAGGCACTGACAACCTCGTCCTCCTTCGTATCAATTATACCGGAGGTAATAAAATATGCTCCGTTCTTCATATGGTCAGTGATGCACTCTGATAAAGGAATAAGCACATCCGCAAGAATATTTGCAGCTACGATGTCATATTTTTCAAATCCGGCAGCTTCCTTTATGGACCTGTCATCAATGATATTGCCCTGAAGCACTTCGATTTTATCATCCTCAATCTGGTTAAGCTGTGCATTTTCCCTTGTAGCAATAATTGCATTTTCATCCAAATCCGTACCCAGTGCATGGTTTGCCCCAAGCATAATTCCTATAACCGAAAGGATACCGCTGCCGCAGCCTACGTCAAGAAGCTCGTCGCCCTTTTTAACATATTTGTCAAGCTGGCTGATTACAAGCTGTGTTGTTTCATGTCCACCCGTACCAAATGCAGTTCCCGGGTCAATATTGACAACAAGCTTTCCCTTCATGCTTTCGTCCAGTTCTTCCCATGTCGGCTTTATGACAATGTCCTCAAAGACAAAAGGTTTAAAAAACTGTTTCCAGTTATTTATCCAATCCTTGTCCTCCGTTTCAGATTCGGAAATAGTGCCCTCTCCGATATCAACAAATGAGCGAAGCTCGTCAAGCCCCTCCATAACCTTAGGAAGCAGGCTCTTGTCATCCTCATCACTGTCAATATAAAAATTTACGATTGCACGTCCGTCATCAGGCGGCAGCTCCGGTATAAAATCAATGAACATTCCCTTAATATCCATATCAGTAAGCTGCACATTATCCTGAATCTCAATACCCATAATGCCCAGCTCTGAGAGCATATCACTTATCAAATCTTCTGCTGCGGTTGTTGTGTGAATAGAATAACGGTTCCACTTCATCCTTTTGCCTCCATTATTTATGCTTTTTCAAGAAATACCTTGTAGCCGAGTTTTGTTTCATAAAGGTCCGCTTTGCTTATCACTTCGTACGGTGCATGCATATTCTGAACAGCAACACCGCAGTCAATGACATCCATACCGTAGTTTGCGAGGATATAAGCAATCGTTCCGCCTCCGCCCTGGTCAACCTTGCCAAGCTCGGAGGTCTGATAGCTTACTTTATTTTCATCCATAATATTTCTCAGCTCACCTATAAACTCAGCACAGGCATCGTTTGAGCCTGACTTTCCCCTTGAGCCTGTATACTTCATAAGCACCATTCCGCATCCGAAGTAAGCCGTATTTTTCTTCTCATATACAGAGGCATAATTAGGGTCAAAGGCAGAAGTAACATCCGACGAAAGCATTTTAGAATTAGCAAGTGCTCTCCTTAGCTTAAGCTCGGAATAGTCACCCATTCTGTCCATAACCTCTGCAACCATATTCTCAAAAAATCTTGACTGCATTCCGGTTGCGCCCACACTTCCTATTTCTTCCTTGTCAACCAATATGCAGACACCTGTTCTTTTAAGCTTCTTAGTTTCGGCAAGTGCAGCATAGGAAGGATATGCACATACCCTGTCATCATGTCCGTAGCCGATAATCATACTGGCATCAATGCCATAGTCCCTTGCCCTTCCTGCCGGAACAGCCTCGATTTCAGCAGATATAAAGTCTTTCTCATCAATTCCGTATTTGTCATTAAGAAGCTTTAGGATATATTTTTTTACCCTTTCCTTTGACGACTTTTCATCATCACTTTCTTTTTCGGGAATGCTTCCTGCAAGAATATCCAATGCTTCACCCTCTACTACCTTGCTGCCCTTCTTTTCCAGCTGTTCTGCTGCCAGATGAATAAGAAGGTCCGAGATGCCGACCACAGGGTCATTTTCATCTTCACCGATACAAATATCAACTGTTTTACCGTTCTTTAGTGCAACCGTGCCATGAAGTGCTAGTGGAAGCGCAACCCACTGATATTTTTTTATGCCGCCGTAGTAATGTGTATCAAACAAAGCCAGACCGGATTCCTCATATAACGGATTCTGCTTAAGGTCTATTCTCGGAGAATCAATATGTGCGCCGAGAATGTTCATACCCTTTTCAAGCTTTTCACTGCCGATATTAAAAAGAACAATGCTCTTTCCTTTATTTACCGCATACACCTTATCCCCTGCCGACAGCTTTTTATCAGTCTTAATTATCTCATTAAGATCCTTATAGCCATCCTTTTGGGCAAGGCTTACTATTCTTCTCACACACTCTCTTTCGGTTTTGCAGCTGCTGATAAAATCCTTGTACTCATCAGCAAACTTAAAAACCTTCTTTACATCTGCGGCATTGTATTTGTCCCATGCAATTTTATTTTCCATAATACACCTCCAAAAATTATATCTCAATATCTAATTTAAGCTGTACCTCTTCCTCCGCTTCCTCCTTAAACTCGTCTATAAGCTCCTGAGGTGTCTGCGGAAGTTCATCAACTGACTGCACGCCGAAGGTTCTTAAGAAATCCTCCGTTGTGCCAAACAAAAGCGGACGTCCCGGTGCATCGAGCCTTCCGACTTCTGAAATTAAATTATATTCTATAAGCCTGTTAATTGCGTGGTCGCTGCTGACACCTCGGATTTTCTCAATCTCTGCCCTGGTTATCGGCTGCTTATACGCAACAATGGATAAGGTTTCAAGAAGCGAATCGGTTAAATTATATCTTCTCGGCTGGCTTGCCACCTTAATAAGATTTTCATAATATTCTGTTTTGGTGCATAGCTGGAAACTGTTTTCAAGCTCTATTATTCTTATTCCTCTGTCAGCTGCATCATATCTGTCCATCATATTATGCACTATTTTTCTTGTTGTTTCTTCATCCTGTTCTATGGCAACTGCAAGCTTTGATGTTTCCACCGAATCACCCATGGTAAAAAGCACCGCCTCAATAATTGCCTCCATTTTATCTATTTCCAAATTAACAACCTTCCATTCCAAATAAAATAATCAACCTCAGCCCTTAAGACACTGAATCCTGATATCCGCAAAAGTGCCGTCCTGTTCGGCATAAATAAAACTGTTTTTCATAAGCTCAAGAACAGCCAGAAATGTAACTACTATCTGCATTTTGGTCCTATTCTCCATAAGAAGCTGTTTAAAAGAGAAGGACTTGTGCGTCAGTGCATACTCCTTGACGTACTCTATCTTATCCAGAAGATTGACCTCTTCCTTTTCGATTTTGCCAAATCCGCTTCTGACCTTGTCAACCTTATATTCCTGCCGTTTCATAACCTCCTGAAAAATATCATTGAGTGTCCTTAATGTTACGTTTCCAAATAATTTGTCAAGGTCAACGGCCTCTCTGTGCTCCTCGACCTCCGGCGGTATGGTCGCAGGCTTATAAAGTGACCGGCAGGCGTCTATCTGGCGGTCCTTAAGTTCATACGCCATATACTTGTACATCTTGTACTCGAGAAGCTTTTCAACCAGCTCAGCTCTCGGGTCCTCCTCCTGCCCGTCCTCATTAACTTCCCTGGGCAGCAGCATTTTGGACTTTATTTCAAGAAGCGTCGCTGCCATTACAAGAAATTCGCTCACTACATTAAGATCTGTTTTATCCATTGCATTGACATACTCAAGATACTGCTCTGTAATCATCACTATCGGTATATCATAAATATTGACTTTATTTTTATCGATAAGGTGCAAAAGAAGATCCAGCGGGCCTTCAAACACCTGCAGCTTAACCGGTATTGCCATTTTATTTCCTAACCCTTTACATAAAACTCTCAATTATCATCAAACATATATTGTAACCAAATTCACTCTTTATTGCAAGTCAGTTTTACCATTACAAGCTCCGGCGGATTGAACGGGCGGATATTTATGGTATGAGTGCCTATTCCGGCTGAAAGCACCATTGTCGAATTTCCCTGGGTAAATACGCCCATATCATACTTGGGAAATAATCCGTAGGACGGAGATATCACGCCTCCCACAAGGGGCAGCCTTGCCATACCGCCATGCATATGCCCCGAAAACACCAAATCCGCACCCCACTGCGCATAATTTTTAAAATAAACGGGATTATGTGCAATAAGTATGTTAAATTTATCCGTCTTTCTCCGGCCCGCAATTGATTCAACATAATTCTCCTGCATACGCTTTTTTTTGTATTTGGAATAATAGCTTCTGTCAATCATAAGACCAGTTATTAATATTTCGCTGTCCTCTTTTTTTACGGATACGGTTTCATTTTTAAGCAAAATAACTCCCGTTTTTTTTACCATATCCATAAAATCCTCATACATTCCCTTGTATGTCCCGGGATATAACATCATTCTGTACTCATGATTGCCAAGGCCATAATAAACCGTATTGTCCCTTGATATTTTTTCCATAAAGTCACGGGCTTTAAGGTTATCCAGACCCGGTTCGCCCGAATACATATCTCCGGCAATAACCACGAAATCAGGCTTTTGCCGCCTTACCTCCTCCAGCACCTTATCGGCATCCACCCCATATGAATTATTATGAAAATCACTGAGCATGGCAATTCTGGTGCCATCAAAAGCTTTCGGAAGGAGGTATGATTTTATTTCATATTCGTTTACAATAAAATTTTTGTGTCTTTTCAAATTATTTTCCTCTTTACTGGTCAAAATAATTATTGCATAATATTGGTATGCGTAAAATACGCAGTAAATAATTAAGCTCACAGGAGAACGTCATGAGATTCCTTTTGAAATTATATTTTACCATAAAAAACATTGCACGCAAAGTCAATGAAGATAAAATCGGAGCTTACGCTGCCGAAACCTCCTTTTTCATCACCATATGTATTTTTCCGTTTATCATTTTCGTATTTACGATTCTTCAATACACACCCGTAAGTGAAGAAACCTTTCTAAAGCTCCTATTGGCAATTATGCCCGAGCAGGTGGCTCCGCTTATGATATCAATTGTCGAGGAGATATATTCACGTTCTTCCGTTGCACTTATTTCAATCACTGCAATAATCGCATTATGGATTTCCGGCAAAGCCTTTATCGGGATAATTGACGGTCTTAACTCGATTTATGGTATACGCGAAACCAGAAATTATATTTTCAGGCGGATTTACGCTGCTGTGTGTACACTTCTGTTTGTTTTTGTTATGGTCGCAATGCTTTTGTTCTTAGTATTCGGAAAATATATCATTCAGGTAACGGGTGATATATTTCCTATCTTTACACTGCTTGCCTCCGAATTGCTGAAACGTAAATTTTTAATAATGCAATGTGTGCTGACGTTATTTTTTATGCTTTTATATAAATTTATACCAAACCGCAGGTGTTCCATGATTATTGAGCTTCCGGGTGCTTTATTTGCATCCGTCGGATGGCAGCTTTTTTCATACATATACTCTCTGTATATCAAGCTGACACCCGGCTTTACTGCGACGTACGGAAGCCTTGCAACCATTGTTTTTGCCATGCTGTGGCTTTATTTTTGTATTTACATTGTATTTTTCGGTGCTGAAATCAATACGCTGCTGGATAAGAAGGCATTATACCTGCCGTTTTTACAAAACATTAAAAAAACTAATAAATAGTTTCTACTTCCACGCCATCATAGAAAAACTTTAATATATCCTCATATAAATAGCCTGCTTTTGTCATTGCATAAGCACCATTCTGGCTCATTCCAAGGCCGTGGCCAAAGCCTCCGCCGTATATCTCATATCCTGTAAGTGCATTTTTCTTATACACCGGTTTAAGTGATATAAATGCACTCGGGATTGAGGACATTGAAAATTCGTTTCCGCTGTTATTTATCCATATGATTGAGCTGTCGCCAAAAAACTTCCTGATTGAGCCCTCGCCCGTTATTTCACGCGTTCCTTTCGTGCCCGTAATAACTGCCTTATTAACGATGCCTCCGTTTAATCTTTCGGTTATTTCAATTGAAGTGATGTCACCCACATCTGCTTTTTCCTTATACAAGCTATTGATTTGCTTTAAGGTAATCGTCGTGTGCCACCTGTATAAGGCAAAGGAGCTGTCAAAATCTTCCTCATTCACATTTGTTATAAACTCATAAAACACTTCATTATCGGTCAGGTCCGTTTCAGTGCTTTGAGGGTTAATGCCGTGAGCCTTTATATATGAACATGAAGCACTGTCCTGCCCCCATATGGAAATATCACTGCCATATCCGCAGGAGGTCGAATAATAATATGCTGTTACAACCGAGCCGTCCTTTGTCATAACCTGTCCCCTTGTCTCGTCAACCGCCCTGCTTGATACCTCGTATTCCTTTGTATTATTATAAACCTGATAAAGTGTGCTGTCATCAATATGTGCGCCGTATTCCCTGTAATCATTATTAAGAAGCTGATTGTAGGCATAGCTTCTTGCACAGACTGCCTGAACCTTTGCAGCTTCAATACCATATCCGGCGGGCATTTCGCTTGGTACAACAAGTTTAAGATACTGTTCAATATCAACCTCATCAACAATATACAGTCCATTGGAATCACAGGAAATCTCAATTATTCCCGGATATTCCGGTACTCCCTGGCTTCTTTCAATGGAGGAAATACCTATCCTGTCATTTTCATTTACCGTGGCTATCCTTACACGTCCGGTCAATATTCTCTCATCTGCCGCGTCAAATACGGTATCCGTGCCTGCCTTCACCAATTCCCTGTTTTCAAGCTCGTTTCCAGATAAAATATAATAATCTCCCTTGCAGGATATCGTTACGCTATCATGATAAATGCTTTCAAAGCCGCTGTTTCTTATCATTACGCGGATATTATTTACTTCAAACGGATAATTAACAATAACGCCGCATATCATTCCGTCCGCGACGATAAAATCCTCCAATTCATATCCCACCAGGATATCCTCAAAGCCAATCTGTGAAAATCCGTTATAGTTATTGAACAGCCTGTACTCAGAATCAAAACTAACCCTGCCGTAGCCTTCGATTTCGACATATTCATCAGTGACAGAAAGCACTTTGCCATTTATTCTGTCGGATTTAACACTTATTGTCGAAAGCACGCCGTCATCAATCATTAAATCCCCCAGTACCTCGGATATGTTTTCCTCAATACTGTCAGGATAAAAGGTTCTGTCAATCCCATTTAAGTAAACCCTGACACCGCGGCTGCTGCCCTCATAAATCCATACATTCCGGTAGGTTACCTGTTTTGATACTATATCTTTAACCGCAACAATCTCATCGCCCACCGTATAAACAGATACCTCATTGTCCAGATATCCGTCCATAAATAATCCGTAAAACGTATATACTCCTTTATCGGTATAAACCGTCCACGGCTTGGCATCCTCAACCGTCCCCGGTGTTGCCGCAACAGTGATATTTATTTTGTTAATACCTTCCGTTGTTTCTGCCAGATAGTCATACAGCTCATAAAATACATCCCTTGGTACCGCCCTTTTTCCCACTTTTAATTTAAGGTTATACTCATCAAGTATTGTCTTATCTGCACCAAGATGTTCAAACATTTCAAGCAGACCGGTATTTGTAAAGTCATCCCCGGCTGCACAATTACTTATTATATTTTTCCCTGTCAGATAATCTAAATATGTATTTTCACCATTCCAGACGATATCTCCAAAATCTTCTTCGAATGCTGCAAGCATTTTAGCAGCTTCCCTGTTACTTATAGTTTCGTAATCCGGTTTACCCCAAAAAATCTTATTAATCAGAATAACACTGATTACCGCCAGTGTGCAGACGGCTAAAAATAATACGGCTGCTTTTTTATTTTTTTGCATACATTCCCCTCTGTGAAGCTATTTTACTTAAAAAAAATGGAACCCTCCGGTTCCATTCTTATGATATGAAATTATCTCACCAACATACCCAAAATGCCGTTACCTATAATTTCGACGCCTAGCAGAGCTAGGTGGGCAACCGCACTCAGCCTTCTGCCTTCCGGTCGTGTCATAAGACATGGACTATAAAATAGATCTCCGGCCTGACATCCAACTGAAAATATAAGAATCCCTGTCATAAAATGTAGGTTCAAAACAATAGGTTGGCGTACATCCCAGGCATTTATTATACTGTAATTATAACAAACTTATCTGAATATATCAATAACATAAATCCTATTCATCACTCATATTTATGTATTCAATTTTGTTTGCGGTAAGCTTTACGATATCCCTTATATCATCCTCTGTCATTTCCATCGCTTCGGCAACCTGCGCAATCGTAACCTTGCCTGAAAATTCTTCTGAAAGCTGCTTTGCGCACTCATTGACCGCGTTTACCCTGCCCTCAATCTTGTAACCGACATTGTTCTCGTTTTCCTGAATATAGACAGATGCCTGCGCCGCCTTTAAAACATTTTTTCTGACAGTATCTCTTAGTTTTCTGACCGGATTATCGGAATTTAACGCGCCCTCATAGTCAAAATCTTTTACCGTTTCCATAAGCGCCATATTGCCATCCTGAATCAAATCCGGCATAAGAACCGCCGTATCCTCATAAGCCTTCAGCCACGAAACAACCTTCTTAAGGTATGTATTTATAAGCTTTTCCTGTAATTTCTTAGCTTCCTCATCCGTTGTCACAGGCTTTATAATATCTTGCATAACGGACAGCACCTGTTCATCACTTAAGACAGGAACACCTCTTAAATCTTCCTCATACATTCTGACAAATTCGGCTTCCCTGTTTTCAAAACTGTCCGTCTCAATAAACTTTTCCTGTTCCATAGCACTATTACTTGTTAAGAAGCTCTTTTACAGCCTGAGCCATTTTATCGCACTTGCAGTTTGCAAAGAATAATTCCTCGAATTTTTCTCCGGCAACAGCACCCTTTGCAAGCTGTGGGTCGATATTCTTTAAGATTGTAGGCATATCGACATATGTAACCTTCTTAACCTCATCAAGTATCTTTTTATTTCTCTGTTCAGGAACAACTCTTTCCTTAGGGTAGCCTCCGCCGCCCTCACACTCAAATAAACGCTCAAAAATATAGCGAAGCTGTAATTCACCGCCCCAGCCAAAATTCTCAGCAAAAGGAATAGCAACACAGTTGCCGTCATTTACCTGTGAGAAAAGATATGCATCAAGCGGTGACTCAATGTGTCCGCATAATACATTAGGAAATGAATTGCAGGCAAGCATTGCACCCTCACCTGTACCGCATCCTGTAACTACAAAATCAGCCGCACCGCTGTTTAACAAAATACCAGCTAAAATTCCGCACTGCACATATGTAAGCTGAGCAGCATCATCAGCCGAATACATACCGTAATTATCCACCTCATAGCCCTTGGCATCCGCAGCCTTCTTAAGTGCATCATAAATTATGCCGTTCTTTGCGGCCTGGCTGTTCTCATTAATCAAAGCAATTCTCATTATAATACCTTC
>CAYOHM010000007.1:0-37705 GCA_964403785.1 uncultured Alistipes sp. | reverse complement strand
GTACAAGCACACATAGTAACGTAAACTATGTGTAAACAAAACTCACTCCGTTTTTTACGAAGATGTAATATGCTATCGCTAAAATACTGTGTAGAGATGTTTTTAACATCTTGAGTTTCCGTATTTTTTATTTTAATGTGATATGTACCTTAAAATAAAAAATACGGAAACTCAAGTATCTAACATAGGAGAGTTTGGCGATGATTTGGAATATTATTACGGATTCGAGTTGTGATATCAAGAGTTTGAAGGATATTACCGACAATGAGGATATCAGATATAAGAGTATACCTTTTATAATTACAGTTGATGAAAAGGATTACATAGATGATGATAATTTAGATACTGAAAGGCTTGTAGAGGCAATGGAGGAAAGCTCTGCTGCAAGCCGTTCCTGCTGTCCGGCACCGCAGGAGTGGGCGGATGCCTTTGAAAAGGAGGGCTGTTCGGTAGCAATTACTATTTCAAAAGCCCTTTCGGGAAGCTATAACAGTGCATGCGCAGCTAAACATATGGTGCTGGAAAAGTACCCGGATAAGAAAATCGCGATTATTAATTCATACTCTGCAGGCCCGGGGCTGATTATTCTTGCACGTAAGCTTTGCAGATATATAGAAGAAGGACTTGATTTTGATACTGCAGCCGCAAAGCTTGAGGAGGATGCACGCGAGAGCAGGATTGTTTTTGCCCTCTGTTCATATGATAATCTCATCAAGAATGGCAGAATATCACCATTTGCCGGATTTGTTGCCAAGAAACTCGGTTTCTGGGGTGTGGGAATTGCAAATGACAAGGGCGAAATTGCAGTTAAGTCCAAGGTTCGAGGGGCTAAGAAAGCCATAAATGAGATAATTAAGGATATGGAGGAAAGAAGAGTACCTACGGAAAGGGTTGTGATAAGCCACTGTATGAATGAGGAAACGGCACTTCTGATTAAGCAGGCTGTTAGTGCAAGGTGGAGTGATATTCCGGTGGATATAAATACCTGCAGGGGGCTTTGCAGTTACTATGCCGAAAAAAACGGACTGATAGTTTCTTATTATTAATTATTAGTGATTAAGGCAGCTTGAGTTTCTGTATTTTTTATTTTAAGGTGCTATGAAGCGCAGCTTCATAAGCAATTTGCGCGAGAATTGCGCAAAGTAAGCTAGCTTACTTATCACAATTCTTGTGCAAATTACCATATCACTTCGTGATATGTACCTTAAAGCAAAAAAATACGCAAACTCAAGCTTTTTGTTTTAATTGACTTATAGTCATTTTAGATGTATCATTATAGTTATAATATTATCAATCTCCGCGTTGAGATTGAGGGTAAAATTATAATTCGGGAGGTTTTTTGTGATGTATCAGGAGGAATATAAGCGCTGGCTTGCGGCCAATCTTGAAGATGCTGATCTCAAGCCTGAGCTTTCTAAAATCGAAGGAAATGATGATGAAATCAAGGACCGTTTTGCGGTTGCTCTGGCATTTGGTACAGCAGGACTTCGTGGTGTGCTGGGTGCAGGCACCAACAGAATGAATATTTATGTAGTACGTCAGGCTACGCAGGGACTTGCAAACTGGGTAAAGACACAGGGGGGAAGCCAGACGGTAGCTATCAGCTATGACAGCCGTCTTAAGAGTGATGTCTTTGCAAAGACAGCAGCGGGTGTGCTTGCTGCAAATGGCATTAAGGTTCGTATTTATGATGCACTTATGCCGGTGCCGGCACTATCATTTGCAACACGTTTTTATAAGTGTAATGCAGGTATTATGGTAACTGCTTCCCACAACCCTGCAAAGTACAACGGTTATAAGGCATATGGACCGGACGGATGCCAGATGACTGATGATGCGGCTGCTATTGTATATGCAGAAATCCAGAAAACGGATGTTTTGACCGGAGCAAAGTACATTTCCTTTGCAGAGGGTGTTGAGAACGGTATGATAAGGTTTGTCGGGGATGACTGTAAGAATGCGCTTTATGCTGCGATTGAGGAACGTCAGGTTCGTCCGGGTCTGTGTGCAACGGCAGGTCTTAAGCTTGTTTACAGCCCTCTCAATGGTTCGGGTCTTGTACCTGTGACAAGAGTTTTGAATGATATCGGAATATCGGACATTACAATAGTTCCTGAACAGGAATATCCAAACGGCTACTTTACAACCTGCAGTTATCCTAATCCGGAGATATATGCTGCACTTGAGCTTGGACTTAAGCTTGCAAAGGAGAGTGGTGCGGACCTTATGCTTGCGACAGACCCGGATGCAGACCGTGTGGGTATTGCAATGAAATGTCCGGACGGCAGCTATGAGCTCGTAAGCGGTAATGAGATGGGTGTACTTCTTCTCGATTATATCTGTGCAGGACGTATTGAAAAGGGTACAATGCCAAAAAATCCTGTTGCGGTAAAGTCAATTGTTTCAACTCCGCTGGCAGATGCTGTTGCGGCTCACTATGGAGTTGAAATGAGAAATGTGCTCACAGGCTTTAAATGGATTGGCGACCAGATTGCCGAGCTTGAGGCAGCCGGTGAGGCAGACAGATTTATATTTGGTTTTGAAGAGTCCTACGGTTATCTTGCGGGACCGTATGTGCGTGATAAGGATGCGGTTATCGGCTCAATGCTTATCTGCGAAATGGCTGCTTATTACAGGAGTATTAACAGCTCAATCAAGCAAAGACTTGAAGAGATTTATTCTGAGTACGGAAGATATCTTAATAAGGTTGACAGCTATGAATTCCCGGGGCTTACGGGTATGGATAAAATGGCTGGCATTATGCAGAAGCTTCGTGACAATCCGCCGACAGAGTTTGCAGGCTATAAGGTAAATAAAGTTACGGACTATAAAAAGACTGAGCAAACAGGCCTTCCGTCAGCAAATGTACTTATTTATGACCTTGAGGGCGGAGCGACGGTTGTTGTTCGTCCATCGGGTACGGAGCCAAAGATTAAAACTTATTTCACCACCCTTGGTAAGGACCTTGCACAGGCACAGGCTCAGAAGGATGAGCTTGCACAAAGTCTGAAGCCGATTCTTGCATAAGACTTTAATACCTCTGCATTTTTTTGCTTCAATTTTTTGCTTTAATTGTAAATATTGCTTGCAAAATGCAGAGGTATTTAATATAATATTGGTTGTCAACTGAATATGGCTATTTTAGAAATGGCATTTTTACAAGACGGGGTGTGGCTCAGCTTGGTAGAGCGCTTGGTTCGGGACTAAGAGGTCGCGCGTTCGAATCGCGTCACCCCGATTCCTTGGCAGGGGCACCGGAAGGCTATCTATTTTGCTTTCCGGGCTTTTTTCATAGTAAGGATAGAAGAAATTAGTGATTTAGTTTTACAAGGATGTGTTAATTTGAACAAAAATTTAGATATTTTGGATTATAAGGACAGATATATCGGATGCATCCTCGGTGGAGCAATCGGAGATAGTATGGGATATCTTCGTGAAAGTATGGATGAGGATGAAATAAGTGATTTGTTTGAAGACAAAAAAGTGACAAAGCCTGTTATAAACAATGAATTTGGCAAATGTATTATTTCTGATGATACACAGCTTGCACTTTTTACGATGGACGGTCTTTTGTGGGCATATATAAGATTTACGGGACGCAGAACGGGTGAGTATGCACAAAACGGTGTCTGGCAGTCCTATGCAAGGTGGTATTACACGCAGACAGGAGTTGTTCTTGACGATTATATAATGCATAAGCATGAACATGAGCCCGTTGCTCTAAGCAGCATTGGTATAAGGACTATATTGGAATACGAAGAATTTTACTATAACAGGAATCCCAGCAGTGAAACGCTTATGGCGATTGAAAGCGGTCAGATGGGTACCTTGGAGAATCCCATAAGTGATTTCAGGGACCCGAGCTGCCTGACAAGAGTTGCGCCGGTCGGACTTTTTTTGCATGATGAGCCGTCAAAGGCATTTGAGGTGGCAGCAGAGCTTGCTGCGATAACGCACGGACATGCTGCTGGCTACTTATCGGCAGGGGTGTATGCGACCATTATTGCCGGTCTGCTAAACGGTGAAAATCTTGATGCTGCAGTTGTTAAAGCATTGCTGGAGTTAAAGAAATATTCATATATTGATGAAGTAAATGATGCGGTTGAGTATGCACTTCATATGTCGGAGTGCAATGAAAAGCCGCAGGAGGCACTAAAGCTCATTGGAGAGGGCATAAATGCAGAGGAAGTGCTTGCCATGGGGCTTTATTGCGCACTTAAGGCAGAAACCTACGAGGATGCGGTAATATGGGCTGCAAATTGTGAAGGATATACCTCATCAATCGGGTTTATTGCCGGCAGCCTTGCAGGGGCAATAAAGGGTGCTGACCTGCTGAATCAGGAATGGACCGCCGACATTGAACTTAAAGCTATGATTTATGAATGGTGCGATAAGCTCCACAGATTACGCGAGGTGTAATATGAAAGTACGTGTACCGCAATATTATGATGTTTTTTCATGCATAGGGGGCTCCTGTCCCGATACCTGCTGTGTGGGCTGGATGATAGAAATTGATGAAAAATCCTATCAGCGTTTTAAAAATCAGGAGGGTGAGTTCGGACAGAGGATTCGTGATAATATCATAGACAGAAGTGACGGACATTTTTTTGCATTAAATGAGCAGGGAAGATGCGCATTTCTCAATAAAGACAATTTGTGCGATATGGTAATCAGAATGGGTGATGAGGGTCTTTGCTCACTTTGTGATAATTACCCTAGAATTGGAGAGGAGTTCGGCGGACTGAGGGAATTGGGACTTTCAATTTCATGCCCAGAGGTAGCCTCGTTAATTCTTTCTTCATCGAAGCCAATAAAATTTGGCGAATGGGAGAATGGCGAGCAGGCAGAGAGTGTGGATTACACAAAGGATATGGTGTTTAATCTTTTGATGCAGCTTCGTGATGTTGTATTTGGAATTCTTCAGAACAGGGAGCTGTCAGTTATGCATCGTATTGCCGTCTATATCATGCTTGCATCACAGCTTCAAAATATAATAGATAATGATGAAAATACGGTATCGGAGCTTGAAAAGCTTATTGCTGCTTTCTCGGATGAGAATTACATAAATAAGCTGGTATCTGCAATCAGAAAGTCCGATTATGCTGCCACGCGTGCGGGAATGACAGAAATATTAAGCTTCATAGACGGTCTGGAGATAATAAATGAGAAATGGACCGCCTTACATACCAATACGGTGGATTACATCCAAAAAACAGGTCAGGACGAATACGCCGCAGACCATGAAGAATTTGCCGGATACTTTGAAAAATACAGCTATGTTTTTGAACATCTGGCGGTTTACTATGTATACAGATACTTTATGAAAGTGGTATTTGACGGAGATATTTATTCTAAGGCAGTTATATGTGCCGTTTGTGTGCTTGTGACTATGGAGATGAACGTTGCATACTGGAAGAAAAATAATAAAAGCTTTAAACTCGAGGATGAGATTAAGATTATTTACCTGTATTCTAAAGAAATCGAGCATTGCGAGGAAAATATGCAGAGATTTTATAATGAATTCTGGGATAATGACTTATATCAGCCAAAGTCAATTATAGATATAATGACGGAAATTATACATAACTAGTTAAATTACTAACAGATAATTAGCATGCATAAGGAGGATTTGTTGTGGACATTTTGTTTGATAAGCTGTACCGCTATGACAGGATAAAAGAGCATTGCAGCATTGCCGTTCCCGTAAAACAGGGGGTATTAACGGACATAGACGGAGTTCAGATTTTAAAGGAGGGAAATGCCCTTCCTATTCAGAAGAAAATCACATCACGTCATAAGGATGGTTCTGTGAGATATATGTTTTTAAGATTTATGGCAGACCTTCCGGCAAATGCAAAGACAAAGTTTGATTTGCAATTTAACAGCAGTAAGTTAAATAATTATGAGGGCATCAAGCTGGAAAAAACAGATGACGGTTTCTTTGTTGACAGCGGCAGAGTGAGCTTTGTGTTAAAAAATGATTCACAGCATTTGTTTGAAACCTTCAATAATGGCGGCAGGACATACACTAAAGAACAGTTTGTGGGTCCTGTATTAAAAACAGGTGGACAGGAGTATACAACTGCCTTTGGTAAATGGGAGATTTACGAGGAGGGCAGTCTTGTAACGGCATTTCGCAATATGGGCAGGTGTGTGGGCAGCCTTCCACTGACCTTTGAATGTAAGCTTACGGTTTATTCGGAAAAGGAATGGGTTGAGGTTTCGTACAGACTTATAAATTCCTGTGATGAGGAGGTTCATATTGAGTCATTGGTGTTTGCACTTATGGCTGACAGCGGGGCGCAGTATAATCCGGTGCTTTCCCTGGAGAATGCCGGACAGGCTGATTCAACGGGATGCGGAGATGCACCTGTTGATAATTCCGATAATTTCGGGCCTGTATATCTGACAAACGGAACCAAGGAGCTTTCAATGATAGAGGAACGTATTGGCAGGGGCAGAACGAGGTGCTGCGTCGGACGTTCAAAC
Source organism: uncultured Alistipes sp. (assembly GCA_964403785.1). Taxonomy (GTDB): domain Bacteria; phylum Bacillota; class Clostridia; order Lachnospirales; family Lachnospiraceae; genus MGBC120314. The sequence goes on along the minus strand of CAYOHM010000007.1, from coordinate 31,216 downwards.
TACAAAACAACTTTTAAGATTTCTGCGGACGAAAGCCGTGTAAGTGATGTTATAACGGCAGCATTTCTCGTGAGTGAGGCAAACGAACATTTGGCAGAGGTAATGTACGGTACTTTTTTTGCTGACAGGACGGGGGATGAAGGCGGAGTATGCGCCACTGTTTTTCAGGCGCAGCAAAACTATCCTAAGGCAGTTATGGCTGATGGCTCGGGTATTTATGTAATGCTTGTCCCTGAAAATGTGGAATGTGTTAAGATGGCATCGGGTATGTCAAGGGAACAGAAATTTCTCCTTCATTTTCATGATGCACAGGAATCACTGGCAGAGCTTGACAACAGAAGTCTTATATATCAGATGCCTGATAAGCCTTATCTGCACCCTGAGGCATTCAGGGATGCGGAGGTTATGCCGGATATATTTATTGACAGAAAAAAGCGGATTGATAATTTTGAAATATCGCTTATAAGTAAGGCGGATTCCCATGCCAGATGCTACGGAATGATGAACTGGGGAGATGCACCCGACCCGGGTTACACATCCCAGGGCAGAGGACAGGGCAGACCTGTATGGACCAATAATGAATACGATTACCCTCATTCTATGTATCTTATGTATGCAAGAACCGGTACAAGAAGATTTCTTGACTATGCAAATGTAGCAGCAAGCCACTGGATGGATGTGGATGTGTGCCATTACAGCAAGGACCCATTAAGAATCGGCGGACAATGGGAGCATACCATGGGACACTGTGGAGCCGGAATTATGGTGTGCAGTCATGAATGGGTGGAAGGACTTATTGACTGCTATCATTTCACGGGTGATAGGAGAGCCTTCGACACTGCCATAGGAATCGGAGAAAATGTATTGAGGCTTCTTGAAACACCAATGTATCAGACAAGCGGTGAAAGCAATGCCAGAGAAACCGGATGGGCACTGAGGACTCTTACGGCACTTTACCTTGAAACGTGGGACGAAAAATGGATTGCAAAATGCGATTGGATTGTAGGACATTTTAAACAGTGGGTTGAGGAGTATGGAGAGTGGGTTGCGCCATATACGGATAACACAACAATAAGAGTGGGCTTTATGATTGCAATAGCGATAGGAAGTCTTATGAGATATTACAGGGTATTTCCGTCAGAGGAGCTTAAAAACCTTATAATAGGCGCAGTCGATGATATGGTCGAAAACTGTATGCTTGATAACGGTTTGTTCTACTATAAGGAGCTCCCGAGCCTTCAAAGAAACGGTAACAATACACTTCCTCTGGAGGCGCTGACTATCGGATATGAGCTCACGGGCGATACACGCTATCTGGAGTATGGAAGAAAGACCTTCCTGAGAAATATGAACGAAGCATCAGTGGCAATGAACAAAAAAATTGTTGAGGATGCGGTAGTTGTGGGAAGTGCGGGCACAAAGAGCTTCGCACAGTGCTTCATACCTCTTAGTGTTTATTATAAAGCAATGACGGATAACGATATGCTATAAATTTAACGGCTGATAATTCCATACCTTCTCAAAGGTATACTCTGCCGCCTCCTGCTTGGACAGAGCCTTGACAAATGACGCACGGTCCTTGCAGGCACCACTTGAGGTGACAGAGTTATATTCAGCATAAAAAACCTTGTCACGAGCTTCTTCCTTGTCCCAGTCATGGAAACCCTCGCGCTTTATGTGGTCATCAAGAATACAGTCAATTAGAACGGTTTTGGCATTAACTCGCCATGGACGTCCCAAATAAACCGTCTCCTTGGGGCAGTTGCTGGTAAAATGGCAGTTGTGGAACACGTAGCCGTATTTTTCGCCCTCGTATGTCGAGGCTGCGGTGACATAACCGTTGACCTCCATATGGCGGTCGAGAGAGTGAAGCTCGCAGTCCTCAAAATACGCAACGGCGCTGCCGAAGATAAAGTCAACTTCGCCCTCTATGTAGCAGTTACGGTATAATTGTCTTCCTACTCGTCTTGGCGCAAACTCGGTTTTACCTGTAAAGCCGCCCGGTTTTGCCGGCTCTTTTGGGAGAGGTCCTGTAAAGAGAGTATCCTGATGTCCCAATAGTCTGCATCCGTTAAACACAATTCTGTCACCCTCTGCGTACACGGCGAGTGCCTGTCCTACGTCATGTCCGAATCCGGCTGTATTTGCAATCGTAATGTTGCTGCATGTAAAATAGTCACAGTTTATCAACAGTGTATATGAACGGAAGGTGCCGCGCTTGCTGCCATCCTCCATAAGCATATTCGCGTAAAAATCACATTCAAGAATAGTATTTTCTGCATTTTCGCCCTCAAAGGTTATGTGGGGCTTGTCAATTTCAACACGTTCATGATAAATTCCATTCTTAATAAAGATAGTTTCAGGAAAAACCGAAGCGGCATTGACAGCCTCCTGAATACTTGTAAAATCACCGCTTCCATCCATGGCAACAGTTATCATATGAACCTCCTTGTACATGCAAACCTAAACTTATACGATTTACTATAACATAAAAAGATGGTAAAATAAAGAAAATATAGAACTTTGGGGACAAACTTATGCAGATAAAGACGATAGAGATATCTAATTTTAAATCAATTCGAAAGCTTACAATGAAGGATGTGGAGAGTGCACTCATACTTGTGGGCAGAAACAGTGTGGGAAAAACCGTCGTGCTTGATGCGATACGTGCTGTCGCCGGCATTTACACGATTAAGGAATCAGATTTTTTCTTAAGGGGCGGCAATATTACGATAAAGCTGGATATAGCAATAAATGATGAGGACCTGCGGTACTTAAATGCATATGGCGGGCTTAGCAGGTACAAGAGATATGATTTGTGGTACAGGGATTTTTGCACAAAGTTTCCGTCATATGAGAACGGTATTTTAAGCTTCACATATATTGTTAATCAGGACAGAAAGGTAAGGTATGATGACGGCTTCAAGAAAGACAATCCGCTGATTAAGCAAATTTTTCCGAAGCTTCATTATATTTCCACAAGCAGGGATGCCTCTGAACTACAAAATGAGATATTTGATAATAACGAGCAGATGAAAAGTCTTAAGTCCGGAAGCTGTGTTTTTGACAGCAAGAGAAGCTGTACTCATTGCTTTAACTGTATAGGGGTTATAAACAGAAAGACTCCGGATAAGCTGAGCGTAGCTGAAACTGCAAGGCTGATGGAATATAAGCTTATGAAGCTGGGACTTGACAGCGCTGTCGAAAAGCTGAATACCAATTTTCATAAGAATACAAAGCAGGAGAATATTGAATTTGCACTGTCATTTGACACAAAGGATGCTTTTTTGCCGGAGGTATTCCTTAAGAATAATGAGCGCGGCGTAAAGAGCAGTCTTGCAGAGATGAGCGCCGGTATGAAGAGCATTTATATTTTATCGCTACTTGAAACTTATATAGAGATTGAGTCCAGTATTCCGAGCATAATTTTAATAGAAGATCCGGAAATGTACCTGCATCCGCAGCTCCAGAAGGCTGCAAGTGAGATATTGTACAGACTGACTAAGAAGAATCAGGTGTTTTTTACAACGCACTCGCCTAATCTTATATTTAACTTCAATTCACACCAGATAAAGCAGGTGGTGCTGGATGACGAGGGTTATACCACGGCGCGCGAGGATGTGGATATCGACGAGATACTTGACGATCTTGGTTATTCTGCAAATGATTTGATGAATGTAAGCTTTGTATTCATTGTTGAGGGTAAACAGGATAAGGCACGCCTTCCGCTGCTGCTTGAAAAATATTACAGCGAAACATATGATGATGAAGGTAATCTTCAGAGAGTTGCGATTATTTCAACAAATAGCTGCACCAATATCAAAACGTATGCCAATTTGAAATACATAAACAGTATGTATCTTAAGGAACAGTTCCTTATGATTCGTGACGGTGATGGAAAGGATGCCGATTATCTAAAGAAGCAGCTGTGCAATTACTATCGCGACAGCCGCAGGAATGACAAGGCGATACCGCGGGTACAGGAGCGCAATGTGTTAATACTTAAGTATTATTCCTTTGAAAATTATTTTCTTTTTCCTGAGGTGATGGCGCAGGTCGGAGTAGTAAAATCAACAGAGCAGTTTTATGATATATTGTGGAAGAAATATAATGAATATCTATACAAATTGAGCAGTGTAAAAAAGATGCTTGACAGGGAGAAAATCAAAATCGAGAGCAGGGATGATTTGATAAAATATATGGAGCTCATCAGGATTTACGTGCGGGGGCATAATTTGTACGATATTTTCTACGGCAGATATAAGGGCGATAAGGAAAATGACATATTAAGGCGCTATATTGAGCTTGCTCCGCGTGACGTATTTAAGGATATTCTGGATTCGATAGATGAATTTGTCTTCTTTGACAGTAAAAAGACTAAATTATCTTGACAACAAAAGGTAGTTTATGGTAGCTTTTTTCCATAAGCTATGCAGATAAGGCTCTGTAATAATAAAGAAAATGAAGGAGAGAACTTAAGATGATTGAGATAATCACAAAGGTTAATGATGCGGTAAACGGCTTTGTGTGGGGTTGGCCTGCGCTTATTCTGCTCGGTTTTGTCGGAATTCTGATGACATTTATGACCGATTTTTTTCAGATAGGTCATTTTGGACACTGGGTAAAGAATACTATCGGTGCTATTTTTAACGATAAGCACGTAACAGGGCATACGCAGGATAAGACTATTTCACAGTTCCAGTCACTTTGTACTGCACTTGCTGCGACTGTCGGTACGGGTAACATTGTAGGTGTTGCCGGTGCTATTGCAACGGGCGGTCCCGGAGCAGTTTTTTGGATGTGGATTATTGCATTTTTCGGAATGATGACAAATTTCTCAGAAAATGTACTCGGTATTCTCTATCGTCGCAAGGGTAAGGATGGAGAATGGCATGGCGGTGCAATGTACTATCTGAGGGATGGTCTTGGCGCTAAGAAGGGCTGCAAGGAAATCGGCAAGCTGCTGGCAGTTCTTTTCTCATTGTTTTGTCTGCTTGCATCATTTGGTATCGGAAATATGAGTCAGGTAAACTCAATGGTATCGAATGTCAACAATGCCTTCGGTATTCCAAAGATTGCAGTCGGCATCTTTCTGGTAATCGCAGTCGGAGCAGTTATTCTCGGCGGATTAAAGAGAGTTGCCCACATAACTGAAAAGCTTGTACCATTTATGGTTGTAGTTTATTTTGCAGGTGCATTGATAATTATAGTTATGCATGGTGCACTGATTCCGCAGATATTTGCATCAATTGTCAAGGGTGCATTTGCAATGAAGTCAGTAGCCGGAGGTATTGTGGGTTCGGGTATTGCCCTTGCAATGAAAATGGGCTTTAAGCGTGGAGTGTTCTCAAATGAAGCAGGTCTTGGCTCGTCAGTTATGGTACATTCCAGCTCCAATGTAAAAGAGCCTGTTCGTCAGGGTATGTGGGGTATATTTGAAGTTTTTGCGGATACTATTATTGTCTGTACCCTTACTGCACTTGTAATCCTCGGGTCGGGTGCAGTCGACCTTACAACGGGTATCGCAAGTGAAGAGATTCTTGCACAGATTGGCGGTTCGTCAAATCTTATGAGCTATGCTTTTGGTCAGGCTTTCGGCAGGATTGGCTCGATGTTTGTTGCAGTTGCGATTTTATTGTTCGCATATTCTACTGTGCTTGGCTGGAGCCATTACGGAACAACGGCATGCCGTTATTTATTCGGAGATAAGGCTGTAACGCCGTACAGAATACTTTTTGTTATTATTGTGTTCGCGGGTTCAGTGATGGAGGCTCAGCTTGCGTGGGATATTTCAGATACGTTTAACGGTCTTATGATGCTGCCTAACCTTATAGGTGTGCTGGTGCTTTCACCGCAGGTAAGGGAGTGTACCAAGAATTATATTGCACGCCGTATTAAGCACGAGAAGGTTGAACCAATGCTTTCAATATTCCCGGATATACAGGCAATGCAGGAAACAACTCTTAGTGAGGATAATTAACAGATTACATAAAAACAGCAGGTGCAAAGAAATGTACCTGCTGTTTTTTTTAGTATTTTATTTATTCATATGGTCAAGTGCTGCTTTGATAAATCCCTTGAACAGCGGATGCGGCTTATTAGGTCTTGATTTGAATTCAGGATGTGCCTGTGTTGCAACAAACCAAGGATGTGACGGAATTTCTACCATTTCTACGATTCTGCCGTCAGGAGACATTCCTGAAAGCTTCATGCCATTTTCGGTAAGGACATTTCTAAAATCATTATTCACTTCATATCTGTGTCTGTGTCGCTCATTAATAGTTTCCGTACCGTAAAGCTCGTATGCCTTGGAGGTCTTATCAAGGACGCAAGGGTATGAACCTAGTCTTAATGTTCCGCCTATATCATCAATTCCCTCCTGATCCGGCATAAGGTGGATTACAGGATGCGTTGTGGCAGGGTCAAGCTCTACACTGTGTGCATCTGCAAAGCCTGCTACATTTCGTGCAAATTCAACTATCGAGAGCTGCATGCCAAGGCAAAGACCGAGGAATGGAATATTATTTTCACGCGCATACTTGATTGCCGTGATTTTTCCGTCAATTCCCCTTGTTCCGAACCCGCCGGGAACAAGAATACCGTCAACGTCGCCAAGCATTTCTGCAGCATTTCCTTCATTTAACAGTTCCGAGTCAATCCATTTGATATGGACATCGGCGAGGTTGGCAACTCCTCCATGCTTTAGTGCCTCCACCACACTTATGTACGCATCATGGAGCTGGATATATTTACCTACTAAAGCAACGGATACGCTTTGAGTCGGATTTTTCCATGCAATACACATATCCTCCCATTCCTTGAGGTCTGCCGGAGGACATGGAAGATTAAGACATTCGCATGCAACCTGGGCAAGGTGCTCTTTTTCCATGGCAAGCGGTGCTTCATAAAGTATATCAACGTCGAGATTTTGAAGTACGTGTGAACTCGGCACATTACAAAAAAGAGCTATCTTGTCTTTTAAGCGCTGGTCAACCTCATGCTCTGAACGGCACACTATGATGTCCGGCCAAATTCCCATTCCCTGAAGTTCCTTGACGCTTGCCTGGGTAGGCTTGGTCTTCATTTCGCCTGATGAGCGAAGATAAGGAATTAATGTAACATGGATGAGAATTGCATTTTCACGCCCGACTTCATGCTGGAATTGTCTTATGGCTTCAAGAAATGGCTGGCTTTCGATATCACCAACGGTTCCACCCACTTCTATAATTGCTATTTTGGTTTCTTTTGCTGAGTAATCGCGGAAGAATCTTCCCTTTATCTCGTTTGTAATATGCGGGATAACCTGAACCGTGCCTCCGCCAAAATCGCCGCGGCGCTCCTTTGTAAGTACCGACCAGTAAACCTTACCGGATGTGACATTGGAATTTTTGGTAAGGCTCTCGTCTATGAAACGCTCATAATGACCAAGGTCAAGGTCGGTTTCGGCACCGTCATCAGTTACAAAGACTTCACCATGCTGAATCGGATTCATGGTACCCGGGTCAACATTTATATATGGGTCAAATTTTTGCATTGTTACGGAAAAACCACGTGACTTTAACAAACGGCCAAGTGAAGCTGCAGTGATACCTTTTCCGAGACCGGAAACAACACCACCTGTTACAAAAACATATTTAACAGACATAATTTTCCTCCTTATTAGATTGAATGTCTTAAATAAAAAAACGAATGACGTAAGCCATTCGCCCTAAATCCTAAGTTAAACAGTTGTACTTATAGGGTGCACAAATAACGATACTTACCCCCTTGTAAGTATTTGCTTTGACATATTTATAGATTTTTTATAGATATAAAACTATCACAGTGTATCAGAACTTGTCAAGGAATAATATTTAGTATTTACTTCATTTTTATAAAAAATAAATAATTGTGTCCGATTTTTCACATTATATATATTGATTTATGTTTGTAAAACAAAGTATAATAGCTAAGGAATATTTTTGGAAAGGCAGAGAGGATAAATGAATAATAATATTAATAAGAATGACAACGGTCAGGGCGGTGACGGTAAGAAGCCAAAGACCGGGCAGACCTTTATAGTTATATTGATAGCATTTGTTGTTACAATCCTTGCTATGACATTTTTAAGTGATGCCATTACAGGTTCAACCACGAAGAAGATAAAGTATACAGATTTCCTTACTATGATTGAAAATGACCAGATTGAATCCGTATCCTATGAATCGGATAAAATTGTGATTACACCTAAGAACCAGCCATATGAAGGATTGGATTTTAAGTATTATACCGGTTATGCTGAGGATACGACGAAGATTACGGAGAGGCTCTCAGAACACAATATTCCTGTGGATGGATATATACCGGATACTAATTCGTCAATTCTTGATTTTATCATGATGTATATTCTGCCGTTTATTTTTATATATATAATGTTCTCGTTTGTTTTTGGAAGGATTTCCAAGGGCGGCGGTGTTATGGGCGTTGGCAAGAGTACTGCCAAGATGTATATGGAAAAAGAAACGGGGGTTACATTTAAGGACGTTGCAGGGCAGGATGAGGCTAAAGAGTCAATGACGGAGATAGTGGACTTCCTTCATAATCCTGATAAGTATTCCAAGATTGGTGCAAAGCTTCCGAAGGGAGCACTTCTTGTAGGTCCTCCGGGAACCGGTAAGACCCTTCTGGCAAAGGCTGTTGCAGGTGAGGCGAAGGTTCCGTTTTTCTCACTTTCAGGTTCGGATTTTGTTGAGATGTTTGTCGGTGTAGGTGCATCGAGGGTAAGAGATTTGTTTAAGCAGGCACAGGCGTCGGCACCTTGTATTATATTTATTGATGAGATTGATGCAATCGGTAAATCAAGGGATTCAAAATACGGCGGAGGCAATGATGAGCGTGAACAGACACTTAATCAGCTTCTCGCGGAGATGGATGGATTTGATACCTCAAAGGGTATTTTCATTCTTGCAGCAACCAACAGACCGGACGTACTTGATAAGGCTCTGCTTCGTCCGGGACGTCTTGACAGGAGAATTATTGTGGATAAGCCGGATCTTAAGGGCAGAATTGAGACACTTAAGGTTCATTCCAAGGACGTTCTTATGGATGATACGGTGGATCTTGAAGAAATTGCAAAGGCAACCTCGGGTGCAGTTGGTTCAGACCTTGCCAATATGATAAACGAAGCGGCTATCAATGCTGTAAAGGAAGGCAGAAATGTTGTTTCTCAGAAGGACTTGTTTGAATCCGTTGAAGTGGTAATTGCCGGCAAGGAGAAAAAGGATAGGGTTCTAAGCAGTGAAGAGAAGAAGATTGTGGCATATCATGAGAGTGGCCACGCTCTTATCACCTGTCTTAAGAAGAATGCGGAGCCGGTTCAGAAGATTACCATTGTCCCGAGAACAAAGGGCTCATTGGGTTATGTAATGCAGGTTCCGGAGGAAGAGAAGTACCTTATGTCCAAGGAGGAAATGATTACGGATATTACAACCTTCTGCGGCGGACGTGCGGCAGAGGAGATTGTTTTTGGCTCGATTACAACCGGTGCCTCCAATGATATTGAACGTGCAACCAATATGGCAAAATCAATGATTACACGCTATGGTATGTCCGATGAGTTTGGCTTTATGGGGCTTGCCACCGTTGAGAATCAGTACCTTGACGCATCCGCGCGTCTTGACTGCTCACCGGCAACTGAGAAGGCGGTTGATGAGGAAGTAAAGAAGCTTCTTAATAACTGTTATTCAGAGGCAAGAAAGCTGCTTTTGGAGAACAGGGATGTCCTTGACAAGGTTGCTGCGTATTTGTTTGAAAAAGAGACAATCACAGGAAAGCAGTTTATGGATATCTATAATGAGGTGAAGGGAATTACTCCTGAGCATGAGTCAGACATTTAATATTGAAGAAGAATTAAAAAAACTCCCGTCAAAACCGGGAGTATATATTATGCACGATAAGGCTGATGAAATTATCTATGTTGGTAAGGCAATCAGTCTTAAAAATCGTGTACGGCAGTATTTTCAGAGCAGCCGCGGCAAATCCCCCAAGATAGTTAAAATGGTGGAACATATTGACAGATTCGAGTATATCATTACCGATTCTGAGCTTGAAGCGCTGGTTCTCGAGTGTAATCTTATCAAGGAGCATAGGCCGAAGTACAATACTATGTTAAAGGATGATAAATCATATCCTTACATTAAGATTACGGTTGGGGAGGATTATCCGAGAATAATATTTACACGCCGTATGAAAAGGGACGGTGCGAAATACTTCGGCCCATATACCAATGCGGCTGCTGTGAAGGATACGATAGAGCTTTTACATAAAATCTATAAAATCAGAACGTGCAGCAGGGTTCTTCCGAGGGACATCGGAGTTGACAGACCTTGCCTTTATTATCATATAAAACAGTGTCTTGCACCCTGTCAGGGCTATGTGTCAAAGCAGGAGTACAGTGAATCCGTAAGAAAAGTTTTGGATTTCCTTAATGGAAATTATCGCGATGTATTATCAATGCTTGAAGAAAGAATGAAAACTGCATCCGAAAATATGGAATTTGAAGCGGCGGCAGAGTACAGGGACCTTCTTGCCAATGTAAAACAGATTGCCCAGAAACAAAAGATTACCAATTCGGATATGGAGAATAAAGACATTATTGCCTGTGCAGCAGAGGGCGATGATGCGGTTATACAGGTCTTTTTTATCAGGGAAGGCAAGCTTATGGGAAGGGAGCATTTCCATATGAACATTGCGATTGCCGAAAAAAGAGAGCAGATTGTCACAGGCTTTATCAAGGAATATTATGGCGGCACACCTCTTATTCCGGCTAAAATCGTGGTTCAGGATGAACTTGAGGAAAATGAAGTGCTGTCAGGCTGGCTTTCCGAAAAAAGAGGGCAGAAGGTTCACATAGAAGTCCCTAAGCGCGGACAGAAGGAAAAGCTTGTGGAGCTTGCCGAAAAGAATGCCATAAATGTTCTTAATCAGGATATTGAGCGTATAAGACGGGAAAACGAGCGCACGGTGGGTGCTATGGCACAGATAGCACAGCTTCTTGGGCTTACCCAGATAAAACGCGTTGAGGCGTTCGATATTTCCAATATCAGCGGCATGGAGTCCGTTGGTTCAATGGTGGTATTTGAAAATGGCAGACCGAAGAGGAATGATTACAGAAGATTTAAAATAAAATATGTAAAGGGACCCGACGATTACGCAAGTATGGAGGAGGTTCTTACAAGAAGATTCGTTCATGGTCAAAATGAGAGGGAAACGGGAGATTTAACCAGCTTTAGTATTCTTCCGGATTTAATTATGATGGACGGAGGACGCGGACAGGTTAATGTTGCCCTCAGAGTCCTTGAAAAGCTTAATATAAGCGTTCCGGTTTGCGGTATGGTAAAGGATGATAACCACAGAACCAGGGGATTGTATTATAATAATACGGAGCTTGAGATTGATACCGGTTCGGAGGGCTTTAAGCTTATAACAAGAGTGCAGGACGAAGCCCACAGGTTTGCGATAGAATACCATAGAAGCCTTAGGAGTAAGACGCAGGTTAAATCAGTGCTTGATGATATTGAGGGCATCGGTCCGTCAAGGCGCAGGGCGCTTATGAAGTATTTTATGGATATTAATGAAATAAAAAAGGCGTCGGTTGAAGAGCTGCAGAAGGCAGAAGGAATGACAAAGGCATGTGCACAGAATGTATATAACTACTTTCACTAAATAATGTTATGTGATACAATTAATTATTATGCAGGGAGGATATATTTATGGACAAGGTTGTACTTACGAATGTGATTGACAAAATGGGTCTGAAGAATCTGACACCGCAGGTTTTGACGGATAATATTTTTCTTCATGTTCCCGAAATTAACAGACCTGCGCTTCAGTTGTGCGGATTTTATGATCAGTTTGACAATGACAGGATGCAGCTTATCGGTAATGTTGAGTATGCATATTTGAATACACTGGATGATGCTACAAGAAAGCTGAGATATACGCAGCTTTTATCCAACAATATTCCGTGTCTGGTTTTTTGCCGTGATTTGGAGCCGGAGCAGATGCTTTTGGAAATAGCGCTAAAATACAGCGTGCCTATTTTACAGTTTCCCGGAACCACGTCATCATTTATGGCTGAATCAATAAGATGGCTTAAGGTTCAGCTAGCACCCAAGATTACCATTCATGGAGTTCTTGTAGATGTATACGGCGAGGGCGTACTGATAATGGGTGAAAGCGGTATAGGTAAGTCCGAGGCTGCACTGGAGCTCATTAAGCGAGGACATCGTCTTGTTTCGGATGATGCCGTTGAGATAAGCAAGGTCAGTGACGAGACGCTGGTCGGAAGTGCACCCGATATCACAAGACATTTTATTGAACTGCGCGGTATCGGAATTGTTGATGTTAAGACGCTCTATGGTGTACAAAGTGTTAAGGAAACGCAGAATATCAATCTTGTCATTAAGCTTGAAGAATGGGACAGGGACAAGGAATATGACAGACTTGGTATTGAGGATGAATATACGGAGTTCCTCGGGAATAAAGTTGTGTGTGCTACGATACCTATCCGTCCTGGACGTAATCTTGCAGTTATTGTTGAAACTGCGGCAATCAATTACAGACAGAAGCAGATGGGCTATAATGCAGCAAAGGAGCTTTACAACCGCGTTCAGCAGAATCTTAACAAAAACAGCGGTGATTGATAAACAGGGGGTAAAGGGATGAAGGAGTATTGTTTTGGTGTTGACCTTGGCGGTACAACAGTAAAGATTGGACTTTTTAAAACTGATGGAAGTCTTGTGAAAAGTTTTGAAATTCCTACAAGGAAGGAAGACTGCGGTGAGAAAATATTACCCGATATCGCAGCGGCACTTAATAATTCACTTACAGAAAACCATATAGATAAAGCTCAGGTTTCGGGTATCGGAATCGGAGTTCCGGGACCGGTGCTTGATGACGGTACCGTAAACGGCTGTGTTAATCTTGGATGGGGAACCAAGAATGTGGTATTTGAACTTTATCAGCTTACCGGATTTAAAGTAGCGGCAGGAAATGATGCCACGGTTGCAGCACTCGGAGAAATCTGGCAGGGCGGTGGCAAGGGCTGCGAGAATCTTGTGATGATTACGCTCGGAACAGGTGTCGGAGGCGGAATTATCATAAATGGCAGACCGGTCAACGGAAGCCACGGAGCCGGTGGCGAAATAGGCCATATTCCGGTAGTTATGGATGAAACGCAGGTGTGCAGCTGCGGCAAGAAGGGATGTCTTGAACAGGTAGCATCCGCAACCGGTATAGTAAAGGAGGCAAAAAAGCTGCTTGCCGGAAGTGATAAGCCGTCAGCTCTCAGAAATATTGATAATTTAACGGCAAAGGATATTTTTGACGAGGCAAAAAAGGGTGATGAAATAGCAATTACCGCAGTTGAACTTCTTGGCAAATATCTCGGAATAGCTATGGCGGATGTCGCAGGAGTTGTTGACCCACAGGTATTTGTCATCGGCGGAGGTGTTTCAAAGGCGGGACAGTTTCTTGTGGATGCTATTGAGAAGAACTATAAGAAGTATGCATTCTATGCATGCAGGAACGCAGATATCAGGCTTGCAGTACTGGGTAATGATGCAGGTATGTATGGTGCTGCAAGATTAGTGATTGAATAATAAAGTATTAGAATGGCAGGACTTATATTGTGAACCAGAATTTTTATGAAATGTTGGTACGGATTGCGGGAGAGCAAAACGTCTGCGTTGATGAGGCGATGAAAAAGCATACTACCTTCAGAGTGGGCGGCAATGCGGACTATTTGGTTACACCCACTGACGCTGACAGCGTTGCAAGGTTGGTGGAGTGCTGCAAAAGAGAAAAGGTTGATTTCTATATTATAGGCAATGGCAGTAACCTTCTTGTATCGGATAACGGGTACAGAGGCGTTATAATTAAAATATACAACAAAATGAATTCTATGGTATGGAATGATAATATAGTTACGGCACAGGCAGGCTGCCTGCTTTCCGTAATTGGTCACGAATGTGCCGCAAGGAGTCTTACCGGATTTGAATTTGCAAGCGGAATCCCGGGAACCCTGGGAGGAGCAGTAGCAATGAATGCCGGAGCCTATGGCGGCGAGATGGCGGATTGCGTAGAAGCTGTCAGGATGCTCTCAGATGACGGTACTGTGAGGTGGTATGACAAGTCTGAAATGGCATTTGGTTACAGGCAGTCCAAGGCTAATATGGAAGGCCTTATTGTGCTGGAAGTGAAAATCTCATTAAACCATGGCATTAAAGAAGAAATAGACGCAAGGATGGAGGAGCTTAGGGCGGCAAGAATAACAAAACAGCCGCTTGAATATCCGAGTGCGGGAAGTACGTTTAAAAGACCTGAAGGGCATTATGCGGGCAAGCTTATAGAGGAGGCCGGACTTAAGGGCTTAAGACACGGCGGAGCGTGCGTATCGCCTAAACATTCAGGCTTTGTGATTAATGACAGAAATGCCACAGCGGCGGAGATTCTGGAGCTTATTGAGATTATAAAGGCTAAGGTATACGAAAAATCAGGTGTGAAATTAGAGATGGAAGTAAAAAAGATAGGCGACTTTTAGCTTGACAAATTTCTTTAATTGTTGTATCAATAAGTAATGTGTCAGAGGGATGCCTCAAGTGACCACCAGGCTGGAGGGATTAGAGTATGAGAATGGTTATTGTGACAGGTTTATCCGGTGCAGGGATGAGTACAGCACTTAATATGCTGGAGGACATGGGATATTACTGTGTGGATAACATGCCTATTTCTCTTATTTCTAAATTTGCGGAACTGGTATATGCCCAGGAAAACGGGTATGCAAATGTTGCGCTTGGCGTGGACATTAGAAGCGGTGAGGGACTAAGTGAACTGGAAACGGTTCTTGAGGAATTAGTGAACAACCGTTTTTATTATGAGATATTATTCCTTGATGCAAGTGATGAGGTCTTGTTGAAGCGGTATAAGGAGACAAGGAGAAATCATCCTTTAGCTAAGACGGACAGGATTGATAAGGGTATAAGCCTTGAGAGGACAAGACTTGAATTTTTGAAAAAGCAGGCTGACTATATTATTGATACGTCCAGTCTTCTTACAAGAGAACTTAAGCAGGAACTTGAGAAGATATTTGTACTTGATGAAAAATTCTGTAATCTTATGATTACGGTTCTTTCGTTTGGATTTAAGTACGGAATTCCCAGTGATGCCGATTTGGTATTTGACGTAAGGTTTTTGCCGAATCCGTATTATTATGAAGAGCTGCGTCCCCTTACTGGGAATGATGAGGCTATTCAAAAATACGTCATGGGTTTTGATTCTGCAAAGGAATTTTTAAATAAACTCGTTGATATGGTGAAATTCCTTATTCCGAACTATATACTGGAGGGCAAAAACCGACTGATTATTGCAGTTGGCTGTACAGGCGGCAAGCATCGCTCCGTGACCTTGGCAAATGAGCTTTACAAAGCTTTAAATGGCAATGATTATGGCGTCAGGGTAGAACACCGCGATATTGAGAAGGATGCTGTGCGCAAAAAGCAATAATTAGCGTGGTGGAGGGAAGTAATGTCATTTTCATCAGAAGTGAAGGATGAGCTGGCAAGGGATATAAAACCTGCCAGACATTGTCAGATAGCTGAGCTTGCTGCAATTTTCAGTTCATGCGGCAGCATAAGGATATCGGAAAACGACACTTATATCATAAAGATAGCAACCGAGAACGTTCTGGTTGCGCGTAAGTTTTATAAACTCTTAAAGCTTGCATTCGGTATAAATGCTGAGCTTGCCATAGGAACTGCAAAGCATCCCGGCAAAACCAACAATTATACCGTTATCATCCGTAAAAACGATAATGCTGTAAGGCTTCTTAAGGCATTTAAGATAATGGATGATAATATGAGCCTTAGTGAGGATATGATGGTTGGAAATATTGTTTTCCAGCAGCTATGCTGTAAGAGGTCGTTTATCAGAGGAGCATTTCTGACATCGGGTTCTATAAGTGATCCCAATAAATTTTATCATTTCGAAATTGTTTGCAGCAGCGAGGCAAAAGCCAATCAGCTCAAGGAAATGATAAATACATTTGAGGTGGATTCCAAGGTTGTAGTGCGTAAAAAGAATTATGTGGTCTATATTAAGGAGGGGGCACAGCTTGTTGAGATTCTTAATGTAATGGAAGCACATGTTGCACTGATGAGTTTGGAAAATGTACGAATATTAAAAGATTTTCGTAATACAATTAACAGAAAAGTAAACTGTGAGAC
Source organism: uncultured Alistipes sp. (assembly GCA_964403785.1). Classification (GTDB taxonomy): domain Bacteria; phylum Bacillota; class Clostridia; order Lachnospirales; family Lachnospiraceae; genus MGBC120314. The sequence goes on along the minus strand of CAYOHM010000007.1, from coordinate 14,954 downwards.
AGCTAATCTCAACAAGACCGTAACAGCGGCAGTTAAGCAGATTAAGGATATAGAGTATATCAGGGACACGGCAGGGCTTGGAAGCCTTAAGAAGGGACTTGAGGAGGTCGCCGTGCTCAGACTTGAAAATCCGGATATGCCGTTGAAAGACTTGGGGATGTTATTGACGGAGCCTGTTGGCAAATCGGGAGTAAACCATAGACTTAAAAAAATTAGCGAGATAGCAGACAGTCTAAGAGGTAATAAGGAGGAAAATTATGATAACAAAGAACGTCAAGGTGAATATTAAGTCAGGACTTGATGCGAGGCCTGTGGCATTATTGGTTCAGGCAGCAAGTCAGTATGAAAGTAAAATATATGTTGAAAGCGGTTCAAAAAAGTTTAATGCAAAAAGTATTATGGGAATGATGACCTTAGGCTTAAGCGAGGGTGATGAGATAACCATTCAGGCGGACGGCACTGACGAGGAAACCGCAATGACGGATATCGAGAAGTTCCTTAGCGGGCAAAATTAAAATAAGCTCCGGTAAAAACTAAGTTAAGCTTAGTTTTTACCGGAGCCTTTTTACTTTTCAGAGCCTTCGACTTTCTTTTCGTATTCATCGAAGATATAATTGAGAATAGGAGCCATTCCTACGAATTCACAGCCGTAGAGAAATTCATGGTCATCGGTAGGAACACAGCGGATTATTTTAACTACACAGTATAAACAATCCAATTCACTGCCGAGCTTAAGGGACGCATTGAAATAGTAGTCAAGAGGAATGATGTCCGTGGACTTAAAGCCTATTCCATGCTTGGAAACATCCACAACCGTTATGGGAGATTCCAGTGCTCCGACAGATACATTGTCCTGCTTAAAAAGATTTGACACATTTAGCTCAAGATGTGCTTTGATTCGTTTACTTCGGCGTTTTTCAATCATATACGATACCCCTCCAATTTTACAAAATAACTATATATGACAACTGAACATAGCAACTATGTATATGATACACTTTAATGTCGAAATATGCAAGATGGCAGTTCATTTGAGTTTATTTTGTTGGTTGATTTATTCAGGTATGTGTTATATAATTTCTTCTGTATTAATATCAAGCAAAAAGGACGGGTTAAAAATGGAAGAATTTAAGTTATTGTATGAAGGTAAAGTAAGAGAAGTATACGATATTGGCGATTATCTCGTAATTGCTGCCACAGACCGTATTTCCGCATTTGATCATATTTTGAAGAATAAGGTGACTGATAAGGGTGCGGTTCTTACTCAGATGTCTAAGTTCTGGTTTGAGTTTACAAAGGACATTGTTCCGAATCATATGGTATCTGTTGACGTCAACGATATGCCGGAGTTCTTCAGACAGGATCGTTTTAACGGAAACAGCATGAAGTGTAAGAAGCTTCAGATGCTTCCTATTGAGTGCATCGTCCGTGGATATATTACAGGCAGCGGCTGGGCAAGCTACAAGGAAACAGGCAAAGTTTGCGGAATTACGCTTCCTGATGGTCTTAAGGAGTCAGAAAAGCTCGCTGAGCCTATTTATACGCCGAGTACCAAGGCTGAGATTGGCGACCATGATGAGAATATCTCATTTGAGCAGAGTATAGAAGTTTTGGAGAAGAAATTCCCAGGCAAGGGTCTTGAATATGCAACCAAGATTAAGGATTATACGATAGCATTATACAAGAAATGTGCTGAGTACGCTCTCAGCAAGGGCATTATTATTGCAGATACAAAGTTTGAATTTGGTCTTGATGAGAACGGAGAAGTTGTTATAGGTGATGAGATGCTTACACCTGACAGCTCACGCTTCTGGCCTCTTGAGGGTTATACCGTAGGAAAGGGACAGCCATCCTTTGACAAGCAGTATGTAAGAGACTGGTTAAAGGCTAATCCTGACAGTGATTATCTTCTTCCTGACGAGGTTGTGGCAAGAACTGTTGATAAATACAAAGAGGCATATTTACTGTTAACAGGTAAAGAGTTTACCAGATAATGTTATGGAGACAGAAAGTATGAATCAGAATATACTAAGTAATAATTATAACGAAGATGACGGACTCCATGAGGAATGTGGTGTTTTCGGTGCTTATGATTTTGACGGAAATGATGTTTCCTCTACAATCTATTACGGCCTTTTTGCACTTCAGCACAGGGGACAGGAAAGCTGCGGCATAGCTGTAAGTGATACCGAGGGCCCAAAGGGCAAGGTCGATTCGTATAAGGATATGGGACTTGTAAATGAAGCGTTTACTCCTGAAATCCTTGAAAAGTTAAAAGGCAACATTGGCGTCGGACATGTTCGTTATTCCACTGCCGGCAGCAGCACCAGAGAAAATGCACAGCCGCTTGTGCTTAACTATGTTAAAGGAACTCTGGGACTTGCGCATAACGGCAATCTGATAAATGCAAATGAACTTAGGGAGGAATTGTCCTACACGGGAGCAATTTTTCAGACTACGATTGATTCAGAGGTTATAGCCTATCTGATTGCACGTGAGAGGATAAATGTTTCAACGGTTGAGGAAGCTGTTGCAAATGCCATGAAGAAAATAAAAGGTGCTTATTCGCTTATTGTAATGAGCCCGAGAAAGATGATTGGAGCAAGGGATCCTTTTGGATTTAAGCCTTTATGTATCGGTAAGCGTGATAATACGTTTTTCTTCTCATCAGAAACCTGCGCACTGGATGCGGTTGGTGCGGAGTTTGTCAGGGATGTGCTTCCGGGAGAGATAGTATCCATTACCAAGAATGGTATTGAGTCCAATATGTCAATGGCTACCAAGACGCCTGCAAGATGTATATTTGAATATATTTATTTTGCGAGGATGGACAGCAGGATTGACGGAATAAGTGTATTTAATTCAAGGATAATGGCGGGAAGGATTTTAGCAAGACTGCATCCCGTACAGGCGGATATAGTTGTAGGAGTTCCGGAGTCAGGAAATGCAGCGGCAATGGGCTTCTCGTTGGAGTCGGGGATTCCGTATGGAGTTGCTTTTATGAAGAACAGTTACGTGGGACGTACGTTTATAAAGCCAAAGCAGGCACAGCGTGAGTCCAGCGTAAGGATTAAATTAAACGCAATGCCCGAGGTTGTAAAGGGCAAGAGAGTTGTAATGATTGATGATTCAATCGTGCGCGGTACGACCAGTGAGAGGATTGTAAGTCTTCTTAAAAACGCCGGTGCAGCGGAGGTTCATGTGAGAATCAGTTCACCTCCGTTCCTTCATCCATGCTTTTACGGAACGGATATTCCGTCGCATGATCAGCTTATTGCCCATAATCACTCTGTTGAAGAAATCAGACAGATGATAGGTGCTGATTCGCTGGGATATATTGACGTAAATTCGCTCAGCGAAATGATAGGCGGCTGTACAGAGTATTGTGATGCCTGTTTTACCGGCAATTATCCTGATGATACACCGCTTCAGGATATTCGCGGTATACATGAAGAATAAATAAAATATATAGAAAGAGGTAGGATATGTACGATAGATATCAGACTCCGTTAGCAGAGAGATATGCAAGCAAGGAAATGCAGTATATTTTTTCACCGGACAAAAAGTTTAAAACCTGGAGAAAGCTTTGGATTGCCCTGGCTGAATCCGAGAAAGAATTGGGACTTGATATTACCGATGAACAGATTAATGAATTAAAGGAGCATGCAGAGGATATCAATTACGAGGTCGCAAAAGAAAGAGAAAAGCTTGTAAGACATGATGTAATGTCACATGTTTATGCATATGGCGTACAGTGCCCGAAGGCTAAGGGAATTATCCATTTGGGAGCCACCTCCTGCTATGTTGGCGATAATACTGATATTATTATTATGACAGAGGGCTTAAGGCTTGTTCGTAAGAAGCTTGTAAATGTCATAAATGAGCTTTCAAAGTTTGCACAGCAGTATAAGGCACTTCCTACACTCGCGTTTACGCATTTTCAGCCTGCACAGCCGACTACGGTTGGAAAGAGGGCTACGCTCTGGATAAATGAGCTTGTTCTGGACCTTGAAGATTTAGACCATGTGATAGCTACAATGAAGCTGCTGGGCTCGAAGGGTACAACCGGTACGCAGGCAAGTTTTCTTGAGCTGTTTGACGGCGACCATGACAAGATACGCAGGCTTGACAGGATGATTGCAAACAAGATGGGCTTTGAGGAATGTTTCGCAGTTTCAGGACAAACCTATTCAAGAAAGGTTGATACAAGAGTTCTTAATGTTCTTGCCGGAATAGCAGCAAGCGCACACAAGTTCTCAAATGACATCCGCCTGCTTCAGCATTTGAAGGAGGTTGAGGAGCCGTTTGAAAAGAACCAGATAGGCTCATCAGCCATGGCTTATAAGAGAAATCCTATGAGATGTGAGAGAATGGCTTCACTTGCTGATTACGTTATTACGGATGCACTTAATCCTGCAATCGTATCATCAACACAATGGTTTGAAAGAACCCTGGATGATTCAGCAAATAAGAGATTATCGATTCCGGAGGGCTTCCTTGCGGTGGACGGCATACTTGACCTTTACTTAAATGTTGTAGACGGTCTTGTTGTCTACGACAAGGTTATCACTAAGAGACTTATGTCAGAGCTTCCGTTTATGGCTACGGAGAACATTATGATGGATGCAGTTAAGGCTGGTGGAGATCGTCAGGAGCTTCATGAGAAAATCCGTACTCTCTCAATGGAGGCGGGAAGAAATGTTAAGGAGAAGGGTCTTGAGAATAACCTTCTTGACCTTATTGCTGCCGATCCTTCATTTAATCTTACTAAGGAAGAGCTTGAAAAGACTATGGACCCTAGCAAATATGTAGGACGTTCAAAGGAACAGGTTGAGGAATTTCTTGCAGAGGTTGTAAAGCCTATACTTGAGGCTTCAAAGGAAGAACTTGGACTTACTGCAACAATAAACGTATAAATACCTCGTACTGTGTAAGATTTGGAGGCTTGTTATGCTTTTAATAAAGAACGGTCATGTCGTTGATCCCGTAACCGGAATTAATGAACGGATGGATGTGCTTATTGACGGAGGGAAAATAGTTAAGACTGCAAAGTCTATTTGTGATGTTTCGGCAGATACTATTGATGCACAGGGACTTATTGTTTCTCCGGGTCTTATGGATGCTCATGTACATTTCAGAGACCCGGGATTTACATACAAGGAAGATATTATTTCGGGCGCAAAAGCAGCGGCAAGAGGCGGATTTACTACGGTTGTCTGTATGGCAAACACGAAGCCGCCTGTGGATAATATCGAAACCTTGGAGTATATACAGCAAAAATCCAAAGAAACCGATATCCATATTCTTCAGGCTGCCACGGTGACAAAGGGCTTGAAGGGCACGGAACTGGTGGATATGGAAGCGCTCGCAAATGCCAAAGCAGCAGGATTTACGGATGACGGAATTCCGATTATGGATGAACAGCTCCTTGCCGCTGCAATGGAAAGAGCAAAGAAACTTAACCTTCCGATAAGTCTCCACGAGGAGGCTCCGGCATTTGTTAAGGGCGCCGGTGTACATATGGGAGAGGTTTCCAAAAAAATAGGCTATGCAGGTGCCTCCAGAACAGCGGAGGATGTAATGGTGGCGAGGGACTGTATGCTTGCCCTGAACACGGGAGCATCTGTCTGTATCCAGCATATCAGCTCTAAAAATTCAGTTGAGATGGTAAGATGTGCTAAAAAGCTGGGGGCTGATGTTCATGCAGAGGCGACACCGCATCATTTTACGCTTACGGACGAGGCTGTATTAAAGTATGGCACACTGGCAAGAATGAATCCGCCTGTCAGAACTGAGGAGGACAGAATACAGATTATAGAAGGACTTAAGGACGGAACTATTGATATGATAGTTACCGACCACGCTCCTCACAGCAAAGAAGAAAAGGAAAGAGAGATGTCCAAGGCGTTAAGCGGCATCACCGGACTTGAAACCTCGCTTGCGCTTGGCATAAGGTCACTTGTGCAGGCAGGACATATCACGCTTATGAGGCTTATTGAGCTTATGAGCACGAATCCGGCAAAATTTTACAGACTGACACCGGACAGTATACAGGAAAATGCGCCTGCAAATATTGTTATATTTGGCGAGAATGAGGATTGGATTGTAAAGGAGGAGGAATTTGCTTCCAAGGCATCCAACAGTCCATTTATCGGCTGGGAGCTTCCGGGAAAGGTACACTATACAATTTGCGAAGGCAGAGTAATTTATAAGGCATAGCTGCCTTGACTTTGCAATCAATAAGATTTAAGACACAAAAAGGGGCGCAATTTTTGCGCCCCTTTGAATTATCTTGCAAGCCATCCGCCGTCCACAGCAACGGTGAAGCCGTTTACATAGTCAGATGCTTTTGAAGCAAGCCAGACAACTGTACCCTGCATATCCTCAGGAGTACCCCAGCGTCCGGCAGGAATACGGTCGAGAATTTCGGTGCTTCTGTTCTCATCATTGCGAAGCTGCTCCGTGTTGTTGGTAGCCATATAACCTGGTGCAATTGCATTTACCTGAATGTTGTATTTAGCCCATTCATTTGCAAGTGCTCTTGTAAGACCCAAAATAGCACTCTTACTTGCTGTATATGCCGGAACACGGATACCGCCCTGGTAAGATAACATTGAAGCAACGTTGATTATTTTGCCGCCATCGCCCTGCTTTATAAGCTGTTTTGCAACCGCCTGTGTAAGGAAGAATACCTCCTTCTGGTTTACGGCATAGACAGCGTCCCAGTCTGCCATTGTATAATTAATGGCATCTTCACGTTTTATAATGCCGGCATTGTTGACGAGAATGTCAATCCTTCCATATGCCTTTAGTGCCTGTTCAACAATGCCGTCGATTACTTCGGTTGATGAAAGGTCGGCAATAACTGCTGTAAAATCCCCTCCGATTTCTTTGATAAGTGAGGCTGTTTCGTCACAAGCACGTCTTGCAACACCTACAACCTTAGCACCTGCCTCAGCAAGTCCCACGCACATACCCTGACCAAGACCGGTGTTGGCGCCTGTTACAATGGCAACCTTGCCATCAAGCTTGAACATATCTAATACCATTTAAAAACCCTCCTAAATAAAATTGTAAATAACTCTACATACAGTATAAAATATATTTCTTTAAATTTCCATATAAACTTGAAAATACTGTTGACGTAAACGGTATAAGATTGTATTATGTGTTGTGGATAAAGGCTAGGGGCACTGGCGCATGCCGGTTGAGACGCAACCCTCATCACTTGAACAGGTTAATACCTGCGTAAGGAAGCATTGCAGAAGATAACCGCGCATAATTGCGTGAAGCTTTAGAATGTAGCGTTTTGGATGCCCCTCCTTATAGAAGGAGGTTTTTTTATGAAATTTTTTAATGCGGAGGATGGATACTATTCTCTCACAAACATGGGCATTGCATTATTTGTAGTGCTTGTCGCAGTTCTTCTGGTGATAACTGCGTTTATCAGGGACAGGAAGGACAAAGAAGAAGGCGGAAAGAGGCTTTTTTCAACAAAACAGCTTGTTTTTTGCGCAATGGCTCTGGCATTGGGCTTCGCAGCATCATATGTGAAGGTAATTTCAATGCCATGGGGAGGTTCAGTGACACTTTGCTCAATGCTGTTTGTTGCACTTGTCGGATATTGGTACGGACCGAAGGTGGGTATCATTGCAGGACTTGCTTATGGAATTTTGCAGTTTGTACAGGATGGAGGAAGCTATATTCTTTCACCAATGCAGGCATGTATGGATTATATATTTGCCTTTGCTGCTCTCGGAATTTCGGGATTCTTCTACAAGAAGAAAAATGGTCTTATAATCGGCTACATTGCTGCGATTATGGCAAGGGGAGTGTTCCATACCATAGGCGGATATATTTACTGGATGGATTATATGCCTGATAACTTCCCACAGTCGCTTGCAATTATTTATCCTATCGCATATAACTATGCATACATCCTTGTGGAAGGAATCATTACGGTTATAATACTTATGCTGCCGCCTGTAAAGAAGGCTATGGCACAGGGTAAGAAGCTTGCAACCGAATAGAAGAATTGATTTATTTTATCACAACAGCCAGATTGCCTATCGCATCGGATATTTCCATGAAATCGGAAATATCAAATTCAATCTCGCCTTTTAGCGGGTCATTGATGATAAATACATTTTTACTTGGGTTGTAGCCTTTTACAAGGACACAGTGCTCGCTTATGTACCACTCGTATTCTTTGTCATCGGTTGTGATGACGTTGCCGGTAAATGTGGGCTTGCCTCCGGCGATTGTTGTCCACATCAGCAACGGAAATCCGCCGTCTAAGTAGTCTTTGATGTCCTTTAGTGAAAGACCTGAAACATCCCTTGCGGTATACGGACTGTGATTATCCGCCAGATAATTATTTGCAAAAAAAACGATTGCAGGCGGAAAACAGCCCGAGCCGGAGTAGGTTTTCGGGTTACCGACAAATCCATGGACAAAATCATGCTCGGTTATGGTAACATAGTCATCAAGCAGGATGTCTACATTTACATCGGAGCAGGTTACATATGATAAATCCATTGCCAGCGAAACCAGCTCGCAGCCTGTCGGATAATCCGGAAGCTGCAGCATCGGCTCAACATTGATGACATTCTTGGATGAAAAATTTATAAAATCATATGTAAGGCTGGTGTTATAGGTTTCAGGCACAGTGTCACTTACTTGCGTAAAAGTGACACTGTGTACCTGGTCGGCAACAGTCGAAATAGTGATTAAAAATGTGTTGCTGTGGGTAGCGTAACCTACAAACAGTATTGCAATCACCAGCGCAATTACTGTAAGAATTTTGCGATACAATCAGTTAACCTCCTAATGCTTGGCAAGGTCAATTTGCGATATAACGCCGCTTCCTCCGCTTTCTTTTAAATAAATCCCTGAGCTTCTGATGTATGCATTGGTGCTGTTATCAGAATCCTTTAAAGAATATCCGGTAGCGGAGCTGCCAAGGTAAATTGCGCCGATGTCAGCGTCCTTTAAGGAAATCAGTTTATCATTTCCATTTTCATCCTTGGTCCACACCTTGAGCTTGTTAAATATTGAATCTGCCTCGTCAATCCAGCCATTCTGGTCCTCATCATACGCAGCAAGGTCTGAAAAACCGTTTCCGCTGCGGGTTCCGAATAACTCACTGCCGTCATTTATGATTCCGTCACCGTTCTTATCCAGTGCAAGAAAACCATTGCCGCTTGAGAGAGTTGAAATCTCGTCAAGGACTCCGTCACAGTCAATGTCAAAGTAGAAGGTCTGGTCACTTACACTTACTGGATTGGAATCCAAATTGATTACAAGCGGGTCCGTGAGCACCTGTTCATACTGCATAAAATCAGATGAAGAATACTCCTCCTGAAACGTGCGCGACATCGAGAAGGAAACACCAAATGAAAGTTCTCTTCCGTCGGCAGTTATGGCAGTACCGTTGGACTCAAAGGTAACAGCCTCGCTTTCATACATACTGTAAGAGGTGTCCGTTACCTGATTCCATACAGTGGCCTGACTTGAGAGTATATCGCTTATCGGGCGGCTGCTGTAATCAAAGTTTAGCGATGAATTATAATAATTGTAGTCGCTTTTTGTACGTGATGTCAAGCCTCTTGATTTGTAAAGCAATTCTAACAGAGAAATAAAGGTCTTGGACGTCATTTCACGCATACTGTCAATGGCGGACGGATGTGTTACGCCGGCAACTGATGAAACTGCACCGGATTCAGCAGAATCACTTTTGAGTGCATTGCTTTGGCTGCTTTGGGAGTTCTTAAGACTTCTTGCAAAATCATTATAATTGCTGCAAAAGCTCTCTTCCTTGTAGCCGGATGAAAAATTTCGAGTAGTCGAGGACATACTTGAAGGGTTAAAGCCCTGCCATTTTGTTATCGTTGTCTGTCCTGTTACGTTTCGTTCATAAATTCTTGATGAATTCATTTGAACATTGCTTGATGAAATAACCATATTTACCCCTTTCCTTTACAGCGGGGGCTAACAGATTAAGAGAAATTAGGCGGTTCTCTTATGCTTTCTATATCGGCTGAAATTTAAAAAACTTGATATAACAATTATGTAGGTGTATGATAAATCTTAAAAGGAGTATGAATATGATATTAGCGGTTGATATAGGAAATACCGACATTACGGTTGGATGTGCTGATGAAAATAAAATATATTTTACCGAAAACATTGCTTCCGACAAAAACAGGACTTCCTTTGAGTACGCTGTTGCTTTTTTAGATATGTTAAGGATACATAATATAGAAGAAACAGGTCTTGACGGTGCAATAGTTTCTTCGGTGGTTCCGCCCCTGACCGGTGTGATAAAGGAGGCTGCGTGGCGAATAACCCGCAAGGAACCTCTTGTGGTGGGTGCCGGACTTAAGATGGGCATAAATATTAAAATGGATGACCCCAAATCAGTCGGAAGCGACCAGATTGTTTATGCGGTGGCTGGCATAAAGCAGTACGGCGCACCTCTTATAGTAGCGGATATGGATACGGCTACGACAATGTTTGTAATTGACAATAATTCAAATTATATCGGTGGTATGATTGCACCGGGAATCGGCCTTTCAATGGCATCGCTTGCAGCAAATGCGGCACAGCTTTATGAGGTTACGATTGAGGCACCAAAGCGGGCAATAGCCAAGAATACTGTGGAAAGTATTAAGAGTGGCATAGTTTTGGGCTGCTCGGCAATGCTTGACGGCATGATTGACAGACTGCAAGGTGAGCTGGGTTATACGGCACCGGTGGTGGCTACGGGTAAATATGCCGGTGTTGTGGTGCCGCATTGTAACAAAAAGGTACTGCAGGACGGAGAACTTCTGATGAAGGGTCTGTGGATTATCTACGAAAAAAATAAATAGTCCGCGTGATTTAAAGTGACAGTGTGGTCTTTTTGGATTGCGGCTTTTTTTCGGATATGATATTATATATGTTAATGTTTAAAATATGCACAAAGAGGTATTTGAGATGACTAACAGTGAAAAAGCACTACAACTCCATGAAGAATGGAATGGAAAATTAGAGACAGGATGCAAATGTGAGGTTAACAACAGGGAAGATTTGGCACTTGCATATACGCCGGGTGTTGCAGAGCCTTGCAAGGTAATTGCACAGGATAGGGAGGCTGCTTATAAATATACGATTAAAGCTAATACTGTTGCGGTTATTTCGGATGGCAGCGCTGTTCTCGGACTTGGTAATATCGGACCTTATGCGGCTATGCCGGTAATGGAAGGCAAATCCGTTTTATTTAAGCAGTTCGGTGATGTCAACGCATTCCCAATCTGTCTTGATACACAGGATACTGAGGAAATCATAAAGACAATCGTTAATATTGCACCTGCCTTCGGAGGAATTAATCTTGAGGATATTTCAGCGCCAAGATGCTTTGAGATAGAGGAGAGGCTTAAAAAGCTTCTTGATATACCTGTATTTCATGATGACCAGCATGGTACGGCAATTGTTGTTCTTGCGGGAATTATAAACGGACTTAAGGTGACGGGCAAGAAGAAGGAGGAGTGCCGCGTGGTTGTCAATGGCGCAGGCTCGGCAGGCGTTGCTATCACAAAGCTTCTTCTTACATATGGATTTAAAAATATCATTATGTGTGACAAGGTGGGTATGCTCTCTTCAAATACAGAGGGGCTCAACTGGATGCAGAAGGAGATGACCAAGGTTACCAATCTTGAGAACAAAGAAGGTTCCCTTGCGGATGCGCTTGTCGGCGCAGATATATTTGTCGGTGTGTCAGCACCGAATATAGTAACACCGGATATGGTAAAATCCATGAATAAGGATGCAATTCTTTTTGCAATGGCAAATCCGGTTCCTGAAATTATGCCGGATGCGGCAAAGGCAGCAGGGGCAAGAATTGTAGGTACAGGACGCAGCGATTTTCCTAATCAGGTTAATAATGTTATTGCATTTCCGGGTATATTCCGCGGAGCGCTTGAGGGCAGGGCAACTCAGATTACGGAGGAGATGAAGCTAGCGGCAGCAGAAGCAATCGCGGGACTTGTTCCTGATGATGAGGTAAGTGATGTCAATATTCTTCCTATGCCGTTTGACCCTAGAGTTGCAGATGTTGTCGCAAAGGCAGTTAAGGATCATATTGTCAGATAGTCAGGAGATACAATGATAAAGCGATATAATTCGCTGAATGATTATTTAATCAGTCGATTTAATACCAAAGTATACAAAATAGCATTAGACGGTAATATGAGCTGTCCCAACAGGGACGGCTCTATTGGACATAGGGGGTGCATTTTCTGCTCCGATGCCGGCTCGGGTGATTTTGCAGGAAATCCTGCAAAATCAATAACGCAGCAGATAGAAGACGGCAGAAAAAGACTGGAGGGAAAGTATCACGGAAACAGCTACATAGCATATTTTCAGGCATATACCAATACATATGCACCCATACCATATTTGAGAGAGATATATATGCAGGCGGTCAATCATCCTGATGTGGTATGTATTTCCATAGCGACAAGACCGGATTGCATAAATGAAGAAGTAATAGACCTTATAAGTGAAATAAATAAAATCAAACCGGTCTGGGTGGAGCTTGGGCTTCAGACCATCCATAAAGAAACGATAGAATATATAAGGCGCGGATATGATAACAGTGTTTATGATTATGCGGTGAAACAGCTTGAAAAAGCAGGGATTGAAACGATTGTGCATATGATAATCGGACTTCCCGGCGAGAATAAGAAAATGATGCTTCAAACGGCACAGTATATTGCAAGAAGCGGCGTAAAGGGTATAAAGCTTCAGCTTTTATATGTGTTGGAACACACGGATATGGCACTTGATTATGAAAAAGGATTTTTTGAAACGCTTACGCTCGATGAATACATAGATATTCTGGCTGATATTATTGAAATTCTTCCTGCGGATATGGTTATTCACAGAATTACGGGCGACGCACCACGCAAAATCCTCATATCCCCAAAGTGGAGTACGGATAAGAAAAGAGTCCTTAATGCAATTAACAAAGAATTTGAAAATAGGGATGTAAGGCAGGGCAGGAAATATGGCATCGGATGCATCAACATTATATAAACTTATGATATTATATATGCTTAATAAAGTTAATTTTCCTCTAACAAATACACAAATTTCTGATTTTATGCTTGGAAAAGAGTATACGAATTATTTTTCACTTCAGGAGGCATTAAATGACCTTCAGGAGCTTGAGTACATAAAAAACGAAAATTTTCGTAATGTGACGCAGTATAAGATTACTAAATCCGGAGTTTCAACTGTCGGACTGCTTGATGACCAGATACCTTCCGGAATAAAAGAAGACATTATGCAGTTTCTCAAGAGCAATAAATATGAGCTGAAGAATGAGGTCGGAACAACAGCAAAATATTTAAAAAATTCCTCCAAGGACTATACGGTTCATTGCCAGGTAAAAGAGGGAACGAGCAATCTTGTTGAGATAAACATAAATGTGCCTATGGAGGAGCAGGCAAACGTTATGTGTGAGAACTGGAAAAACTGCAGCCAGGAAATATATGAGATAATTATGAAAAAACTGCTTCAATAAGTACAAAGTTCTTCTTGCATTTATTCGATTATTGAGTTACAATACTCTTGTATAGTTTGTGATTCAATATAGTTTCTATATACATAATTCCCGAAAGAACAGGAGAACATAATATGCGTGCTAAATTAGAAACATTGTCTCTTGCAGTGTTAAAGGATTTTGCAAAGGATAAGGGTATTAAAAACATTACTAATATGAAGAAAAGTGAGCTTATAGATGCAATCGTGGAAGCTTGCGAAAAGGAAGGGACTTCTGAAACGGAGGCAGTTAAGGAAGAGGCAGTTAAGGAAGAGCCTGTTAAGAAGGAAAAAACGGAAAGAACAGTCAGAAATGACAGGAGGGTTTATAAGAGCCGTACTGTCAGAGAGGATAAGCCTCAGCAGAACGAGGAGAACGGATACTCAGGTGCAGCATCGGGCACTGCCGACACGCAGCAGATTTCAGAGGATGAGAAATACAAGAAGCGTCAGGAGATTCTTGAACAGAATATTGTGATAGATCCTAATCCTGCTTCAGGCATAATTGAGGTTATGCCGGATGGCTACGGATTTATAAGATGTGCCAATTTCCTTCCGGGTGAGAATGATGTATATGTATCGCCGACACAGATAAGAAGATACGGACTTAAGACGGGTGACATCATATACGGCAAGAAAAGACTTAAGACCCAGGGTGAGAAGTTTGCAGCGCTTCATGATGTTGATTCGGTAAACGGATATGACCCTGACACCATAATAAACAGACCTAATTTTGAGAATCTTACTCCTATTTTCCCTAATGAGAGGATATATCTTGAAAAGGGAAATCCTACGATTGCAATGAGAATTGTAGATTTGATTTGTCCTATCGGAAAAGGACAGCGTGGTATGATTGTGTCACAGCCGAAGGCAGGTAAGACAACCTTACTGAAGCAGATTGCGACAGCGGTGCTTAACAGCAATCCTGAGATGCATATGATTATCCTTCTTATTGATGAAAGACCTGAGGAGGTTACGGATATTAAGGAATCCATAGTCGGTGATAATGTTGAAGTTATTTATTCGACCTTTGACGAGCTTCCGGAACGTCATAAGAGAGTGTCCGAGATGGTAATCGAGAGAGCGAGAAGGCTTGTCGAGCATGGCAAGGATGTTATCATTCTTCTTGACAGCATCACAAGACTTACACGTGCCTATAATGTGACGGTTCAGGCAAGCGGACGTACTCTTTCAGGCGGTCTTGACCCGGTAGCATTACATATGCCTAAGAGATTTTTCGGTGCGGCACGTAATATGAGAGAGGGCGGAAGCATTACTGTTCTTGCTACTGCGCTGATTGAAACCGGAAGTAAAATGGATGATGTTGTATTCGAGGAGTTTAAGGGTACCGGTAATATGGAGCTTGTTCT
>CAYOHM010000006.1:0-38472 GCA_964403785.1 uncultured Alistipes sp. | reverse complement strand
GCGTGCGAACTCTTAGTGCAAACGTGCCGAATAATCGCACCTATATGCCTGCACCTGCCTTAGTTTCACAATTACTATATAATATTAATCGTTCAATGGATTAAAATCAAACTGAACTGAAACATACCTGAACAATTCGTTGCCCTGAATGAATTGTTCAAGCTCATCCTTTATATCAGTAAGCACTGAATATTCCTCAGTCTTATAATATATTACTTTGCTGTATATGTCATCTGCTTTATAAAGTGATGCATTTGACGGACCAATTACCTGAACTTCCGTGTTTTTTATATTTACGCTGCATACTGCCTCATTCAGGCGATTTTCATATCTGGACGAGAATTTTACCAGCAGCATATTATAAACCGGCGGATAATTAAGGAGTGTTCTATACATTATCTCCTGCTCGTAATACCCCTTGTAATCCTGTCTGGCAGCAGCCTCAATCGCAAAATTATCGGTATCATAAGCCTGAATCACAACATCACCCTTTTTGTCCCCTCTGCCTGCTCTTCCCGCAGCTTGAACAAGAAGCTGAAATGTGCGCTCGCTTGCCCTGTAATCACTGGCATGCAGGGAAATATCCGCTGCCAGTATCCCCATCAGGGTAACATTCGCAAAATCATGCCCCTTTACTATCATCTGGGTTCCCACTAAAATATCAGCTTCCTGTGCAGCAAATGAAGAAAGGATTTTCATATGACCGTCCTTGCCGCCCGTTGTATCAGTATCCATACGAAGAACTCTTGCTTTCGGAAATTCCCTTGAAATCGCCTCTTCAACCATCTGGGTACCGCCCCTTAGGCTGCTGATATATTTAGAACCGCACTTCGGACATATATTTACCATATTTGTTGTATAACCGCAATAATGACAGACTAATTTGCCGTTTTTGTGGGATGTCAGCGATATATCACAATGCGGGCATTTCAAAACATATCCGCAGGACCGGCACGAAATAAAACCAAAATACCCTCTGCGGTTGATAAAAAGCATTATCTGTTCCTTTTTATCCAGCCTGTCATTTATCAGCTCCTTTAATTTTCTGCTAAATACTGACCTGTTGCCTGCTTTAAGCTCCTCCTTAAGGTCAACGACTAAGACCTGCGGAAGTGCTGCATTGGCTGCTCTCTCATCAAGTTCAAAAAGTGTATATTCCGCCCTTAATGCCTTATAATAGCTTGAAATTGACGGTGTGGCTGAACCCAGAATTAACGATGCATTATTCTGTCTGGCAAGCTCGCCTGCCACCATAACGGCATGATACTTCGGAACGGTTTCACTTTTATATGCGCTTTCATGCTCCTCGTCAATCACAATAAGTCCCAAATTATCAAAGGGTGTAAAAAGTGCGGAGCGCGGACCTATCATAATTTTCACAAGACCTTTTCTGGCACGTTCAAACTGATCGTATTTTTCACCCTCCGAAAGACGTGAATTCATAATTGATACCACATCTCCAAATCTCTTATAAAACCTCATTACCGTCTGAAATGTAAGGGATATTTCAGGAATAAGCATAATAACCTGCCTGCCCTTGGCAAGTACATGCTCAATTACATTCATATATATCTCGGTCTTACCGCTTCCGGTGATGCCTCTTATCAAATATGTTTTTCTGATATTTCTGTCATAATCGTCAATAATATTATCACATATCCACTGCTGCCTGCTGCTAAGCGTAAGGTAACTCCTGTCCTTTTCGTATTCCTTGACCGGATTGCGGTAATACTCCGTCACATCTATTTTAATATAACCCTGTTTTTCAAAAAAGCTTATAACGGCTGCCGATATATTTAATTTGCTTATTGCAAGCGAGTACTCGATAATTTCGTTTTCTATCAAAGCCTCCATAAGTCTTATTCTTGCAACACTGTGTTTTTTGGTGAATTCATCAATAAGTGCCCTTGCCTTGTCAACAGAAATCAAACGTTTTATGGTTCTTTTTTCTTTGGGCTTTACACTCTTCTTGACAGGAATAACTGTTTTAAGAGCCTGATTCATTGTGCCGCCGCAATTTTTTCTGATGAACGCAGCAAGCTTAATCATTTTGCCCTCTATCAGAACATTTTCATCTGCGATTGAAGCGATGTCTTTAATTTTGTCAATATCAAATTTGGCATTATCGGTAATTTCGACAACAAATCCCGTTATCAGCTTATCGCCCTTTCCAAAAGGCACATTAACCTTCATGCCCACTGAAAGCTTTTCGCTAAGTTCCTGTGGTATCCTGTATTGAAATGTTCTGTCTAATTTGTCATGTGATATATCCACAATTATATCTGCATACATAACTCTTCCATTACCTCAGAAATCAAAACTCTCTCATCCATTGGGTACTTTACGCCCTCAATCTCCTGATAGTCCTCATGACCCTTTCCGGCGAGCACAATAATGTCGCCCTCAAGGCCATTTTCAATGGCATATTTTATTGCATCCCTGCGGTTAATTATCTCAACATACCTGCCCTGCGTCCTTTTGATTCCGGTCTTAATGTCATCAATGATAGCCTGAGGGTCTTCAAATCTTGGATTATCCGAGGTTATTATCGTAAAATCAGCAAGCCTGCCTGACACCTCACCCATCTCAAATCTTCTGTCCCTTGAACGGTTTCCGCCGCATCCAAACAGGCATACAAGTCTTTTCGGTTCGTACTCCCTTAAGGTCTTAAGAATACTTTCCAGACTCATTGCATTGTGGGCATAATCTATAAGAAGTGTATATTTGTCCGATACCCTGACCGGCTCGATTCTTCCCTTTACCTTAACTGTCTTAAGAGCCTTTTTAAGCTTTTCCTCATCAACCTTAAAATGACTTGTTATCGCTATTGCGCAAAGAGAATTATATACACTGAAAATTCCCGGCATTGACAATTCAATCGTCATATTTTTTTTGCCAATGACATCATAAATTGTGCCTATGTGACCTTTTTCATGGAGAAGCTTAATATTTTCCGCCCTGAAATCCGCTGTTTCTGATAGCCCATAGGTCTCAATTTCACAAGTATGTCCTGCAAGCACCTTTTCCGTATGCTTATCATCACAATTAACAATTCCAAGCCTGCATTGCTTAAAAAGCATTCCCTTGCACTGCATATAGTTTTCCATTGAAGTGTGTTCATTTGGTCCTATATGGTCCTTTTCAAGATTTGTGAACACACCGATGTCAAACATAATGCCCGCCGTTCTGTGCAGCATCAGTCCCTGCGAAGAAACCTCCATTACCACTGCCTTACAGCCCGCGTTTACCATAGCGCGGAATGACTTATGTATCGCATAGCTTTCCGGAGTTGTATTTGCTGACGGCGTATGTTCTTCTCCGATGATTGTTTCGATTGTGCCTATAAGACCCGTCTTTATTCCACATTCCTCAAGTACGTTCTTTACCATATAGGTTGTTGTTGTCTTTCCCTTGGTTCCCGTAATTCCAATAGTAAAAAGCTCTTCTGCCGGATTTCCAAAATACGCTGCCGACATCAGTGCTGCCGCATATCTTGTGTCCTTAACCAGAATTACCGCCGTATCACCGGCATCACTTATATCTGTTTCCTTGGAAATAACAACCGCCGCCGCTTTCTTTTCAAAGGCCTCTTTTATATATTTATGCCCATCAAAATTACTGCCGGTTATAGCTACAAAAACACAATCAGGCACAAGCTTTCTTGAATCCATAATAACATCACTTATTTCGCGCTCTGATTTTCCATTTAACAACTTGTATTCTGTTTTCTTCAATAATTCCGATAAAAGCATATAAAAGACCTCCACATATCAATAAATGTCAGATTACTCATTCTCCGAAGAAAGATATGCCTCAAACTCCTCCATTGTCATAAGAATCTTTCTCGGCTTTGTTCCCTCCTCAGGTCCAACCACACCGGCATCCGTAAGCTGATCCATAATTCTTGCAGCTCTGTTAAAGCCGACCTTATAGAATCTCTGAATAAGACCGATTGAAGCTCTTTCCTTCTCAATCACAAATTTTCCCGCTTCCGCAAAATACTGGTCCCTGTCATTGATACCTCCAAACGCCTGGCTCTCCTCCATTTTGATGTTATTAACCGCATTTATAATATCCTCATCATGGTCTGCCGGACCGTGATTTTGTGCCAGAAAATCTACCACATTGGAAACCTCTGCGTCGGATACAAAGGCGCCCTGTGCCCTCACAGGCTTCGGGTAACCCGAAGGATAAAACAGCATATCGCCCTTACCGAGAAGCTTCTCAGCTCCTACCATATCAAGAATAGTTCTCGAGTCCACTCCTGATGATACCGAAAATGCAATTCTCGAAGGAACATTTGCCTTAATCAGACCTGTAATTACATTTACGGACGGTCTCTGCGTTGCGATTACAAGGTGAATACCACACGCTCTGGCAAGCTGTGCCAAACGGCAGATGGCATCCTCAACATCCCCCGCTGCCACCATCATAAGGTCTGCAAGCTCATCAATAACAATTACTATCTGAGGAAGCTTTTTAAGCTGCTCCTTATCCTTGCTCTCGGAATCCTTAAGCTGGCTGCTTAATTTTTCAACCTTTTCGTTATATCCCTTTAAATCCCTGACGGAAAATTTAGCAAACTTCTTATATCTGTCATCCATCTCTGCTACTGCCCAGTTAAGTGCCTGCGATGCCTTCTTAGGGTCAGTTACAACAGGTATCAGAAGATGCGGAATGCTGTTATACATACTGAGCTCAACCACCTTAGGGTCCACAAGAATCAGCTTAACCTCATCCGGTCTTGCCTTATATAATATGCTCATTATTATAGTATTGATACACACCGACTTACCCGAGCCCGTTGCTCCCGCAATAAGAAGATGCGGCATTTTGGCAATGTCGGCAACAATTACCTTGCCGGATATGTCCTTGCCTGCTGCAAATGCTATCTTGGAAGGATGATTTATAAACTCAGACGACTCAATAAGCTCCCTGAAGCTTACGCCGCTTGCCTCCTTGTTAGGAACCTCGATACCAACCGCTGCCTTTCCGGGAATTGGCGCTTCTATACGAATATCAGCCGCCGCAAGGTTAAGCTTGATATCGTCTGCAAGTGCAACAATTTTACTAACCTTCGTTCCTCTCTCCGGAAGCAGCTCATATCTTGTAACCGACGGTCCGCAGCTCACATCCGTAACCGTGACATTTACGCCGAAGCTCTGGAGCGTCTGCTGCAAAGTTCTGGCTGTTTCGGCATTTTCCTTGGCCTGATTGGTGTTTTTCTTGGCTGACGCTTTATTTAAAAGTTCCACCGAAGGGAACTTATACTCCTGTAAATTACTGCTCTCACTTATTTCAAGCTCATCATTCTCAGGCTCTATGTCTGCAGCCGCATCATTTTCTCCGGCTGTATCAGGTATTTCTTCTGCAAAATCTTCTGTAACGGAAACTTCCTCTATGACTTCATTTGCAGTAGCTTCCTCTATGGCAGCTTCATCTTCCTGTGTAAAAGCTTCGGTAATGATGCTTTCCGTCTGTTTTTGAGGCTTTGGCTTTTGTGCATTGCCAACTATCCTGTCAATATAGGATTCTGTTTTTTGTGCATTCGTACGAGCATTGCTGCCGACTTTTTCCCTGATATCCTCGCTAACCTTTTCAACCGGCTTTACTTCAAAAATATCCTCGGAATATCTGTCTTCTTTTTTTGACACTCTGTCATTGATTTCACGGACATCACTGTGTTTTAACCCATCCTTAGGCAGCTCTGTATCAAATACAACGCCGGATGCCTTTTTTTCCATTCTTCTGGTCTGCTTTATATCCGCATCCATCCTGTAATTCTCAAGATTTTCCTTTGTTCTTGTATAAACCTTCTCACTCTGATTACGCACGCCCTTAATAAATGAGCGTTCTGTCAGAATAACAAGACCCACGATAATCATAATAAATAAAATCACAAGTGCACCAAATCCAAAAACCTGAAGAAGGCTGTCTATAAGACCGCCTGCCACACCGCCGCCTACATGAAGTCCGGATGCCTGGGCGTACATATCTGCAACGTTTCCGTTTTCCGCGCGGTTATCCATATGCTGAAACAACGCGCAGACGGACAAAAACGTAATGCAAAGCCCTGTCAGCTTTATTTTGGAGGCACCGCTGAAATTATTTGCCACCAGAAGAAAGATTCCTGCTGCCAGCACAAAAGGGAAAACATAACCCATAATACCAAATAATCCGAAAACGGGTTTGCTGATTACATCTCCCGCCATTCCGCAGACGCCCAAAAGACTTAAAAACATCAATATAACACCTAAAATAACAAGCAGCAGCACCACCTCTCCCATAGGTGAAAACGCATCCTTACTGCCGGCAGAGGATTTTCCCCTTGCAGAAGTTTTTCTTGAAGAGCTTGCTTTTTTTGATGATGAAGCTCTTTTTTTCTTACCTGTATTTTTTGTAGCCATAACCTAAAACTCCTCCACAACTATATAATGATATCCAGCAAGGTCACAAATATGCCGAGCACCCCGCCGTATACCGCAAATATTACCAACGAACCTTTTTTTATAAAAAGCAGCATAAACTTTAAAACAACTGCCGAACAGATAAATACAAGTACCATTGCAACAAGCACATTGCCAATGCTGCTCAATGACACTGCCAAGCCCGAAATGTCCCACATTCCCGTAATCGCAGAACCTATGTACGCCAAAAGTGCCAGATAAAATGAATATTTCAGTGAAAAATTTCTGTTAAATCCAAGTGCCGTTGCAACCGCAAAAATAAATGCAACCCTTGAAATTCCCGGCATAATAGCTATGCCCTGTGCTATTCCGATTACAAAGGCATCAAACATACTCATATTTTTGAGTGTCCTTACCGAACCGTCAAGCCTCTCAGCCATAAATAAAACAATCGAAGATATTATCATGCAGATTCCTATAACCATCGGCATACCGCAGCAATTATCCGCAACGCTCTTTATAAAAAATGACACCAAAAATGTAGCCAGAGAAGATGTAATCACCATAAGCACCAGCTTCTTGTAGGGATTGGAATCCAGAACGTAGTACCCGTCATTATCCTTTAAAAATCTTCTTCTGAAAAAAATAACTACATTGGAAAGCATATCTATAATAACCTGATATGCACCGATTACAAGCTTTACAATATCCTTAAACATAACCGCAATAAGCGCGAACATAGCACTTATCCTGAGCATACACAGCAAAAAGGCTGTATAATCGGCATCCATTCCAAATACTGCGGCAAGAAGCCACGCATGACCGGAGCTGCTTACCGGAAGATAATCAGTTAATCCGTATATAATTGCAATTAATATTTCCCTGAATAATTCCATAATCTCCTCCGGACACAATATATTGTGTATTATATCATTTTTTTTGTTTGTAAACAACCCAAAAAGCCCAACATATGTTCACACATATACCGGGCTTTAAAAGAATATATTATTTTTTCCTGTCTATAAGTTCATGCATTTTATCAAAGGCATCGCTTATCCCGCCTACCTTTTTTATTAGACCTGCATCAACTGCCTCGGAGCCAACCAGAATCGTTCCGAGGTCCTTTGTCAGTATCCCTGTATTAACCATCATCTTTTCTATTTCATTTTTACCGGCACTGCTGTGTTTTGAAATAAATTTCACAATTCTGTCGGAAATAAGCTTGAAATAGTCATATGTCTGTGGTGCTCCGATTATAGTTCCGTTCATTCTCACCGGATGAATTATCATAGTGCCGCTTGGAACTATAAATGAATAGTCACAGGATACAGCAAGGGGTACACCTATCGAATGGCAGTCGCCCAGCACCAGTGCAACCGTCGGCTTGCTAAGCGATGCCACCATCTCTGCCAGTGCAAGTCCCGCCGAGACATCGCCTCCGACAGTATTTATCAAAAGCAGCACACCCTTTATTTCGTCACTTTCCTCTATCATGGCAAGCTTGGGCAGCAAATGCTCATATTTTGTTGACTTATTATTGGCTGACAGATTATCGTGTCCTTCTATCTCTCCAATAATTGTCATAACATGGATACCTGTATTATTCTTCCTGTCCTTTACCGTTATGTCGCCTGTTTTTTCTATTCCTTCATTAATTCCGTTATCAGATGGTACATCATTTTCAGAAATATTCTTCTTACCATTTCCCATAAACAGCCTCCTAATAATTTCTTGAGCTTATGAAATTATAGTATTGACCGTTTATGTTTATTTATTCTTCAACACGATTGATTTTGACCGTGCGTATCACCTTGCCCTCAACCTCAAGTATTTCAAACCTGCAGCCGCAATACTCAATCGAAGTTCCAATCTGTCCCTCATCAGGTATTCTACCCGTCTTAAATATAATAAAGCCATTGATTGTATTTATATCCTCAACCTCAAATTTAATTCCGAGCTCCTCCTCCAAATCCTCAAGCAGGGTCATTCCATCAACAATGTAAGTATCATCACCCTTTTTGGTAATCTGTTCCTCGTCCTCATCATGCTCATCAAGGATATTGCCGACAATTTCCTCAAGTATATCCTCCATTGTGACAAGTCCCACGGTTTGTCCATACTCATCAACAACTACCGCCATATGCACCTTTTCACTCTGCATTCGTTTGAAAAGGTCATCTATGTTACGTGTTTCGGGAATGAGCTTTACATCATAAAGAAGCTCCTTTATATCTTTTATTTTTTCCTCGGATTTTGCAACATTACCATATTCCTTTAGTGCATCCTTAATATGTATAATGCCTATAATGGTGTCAATATCCCCTTCATATACCGGAAATCTCGAATTATTCTCATGAAGCATAAAGCTTACGGCTTCCTCAAGGGTCAGGTCTCCATCCACCGCAACTATATTACTCCTGTGTGTCATAATATCTGCTGCCTGCTTATCACCGAACTCAAAAATATTTGAAATCATTTCAGCCTCGTCGGCCTCAATCACTCCCTGTTCGTGACCCTCATTTACCATTGTCATAATTTCTTCCTCAGTCACATTGTCATCATCACCGTCCGGTTTAACGCCAAAAATTCTGAGGATAATATTTCCAATCAACATAACAAGCACTACAAATGGTGAAAACACCATAAGTATCAATCTGCTCACTGTAAAATAAACGTACACCGACCTGTCAGGATTAAGGAATGCAATCCTTACAGGAATAACAATGCCTGCCAGCGCTGTAATAACCACCAGCAAAGCAATCACCGACAGATAAACGCAAAAGCCGCCGCCAAAGTACCTTGCCGCACCGTTGACCGTGAAAGCTCCGACAAGTACGTTACTAATCATTGTAAAAATTATTATGCAATTATTAAGCAGCGCCTGCTTATCAATCCATTTTTTTATTTTATTTGCTTTATTGCTGCCGCCCTCAGCCCTCCTTGACAATTCTGCAAGATTTAATTCATGAACGGAGGCTGCAAATCCAAATAGTGCCCCGTCTAAAATCAGTGTTATCACAAAGACGATTATTCCCGTCAGGAAATATTCATCATTCATCCGTATTTCACCCATCCTTTTAACAAATATTGCTAATCATATCATTTTAATGTTTTACCGTCAATATGTATCCATTTCAAGACTTATCAAGAGTGCCCTGTTCACCTTATCAATCGCCTCTTTATCGAGATGGCATACCTTATCCTTAAGGCGTCTTTTGTCAATGGTGCGCAGCTGCTCCAAAAGTATTACCGAATCCTTGACTATATCGTATTTGCCCGCCTCTATCTCGACATGCGTAGGAAGCTTTGCCTTCATTTTGGAAGTTATCGCCGCACATATAACCGTAGGACTATGTTTGTTGCCGACATCATTCTGAATTATAAGTACAGGACGTATGCCGCCCTGCTCCGAGCCCACCACAGGTCTTAAATCAGCGTAGAAAATATCCCCTCTCTTAATTAACAAAAAAATCACACTCCATAAATTTTCTACTTGAGTTTCTACAATTATTATTCCCTTATTGCGGTGGTGTATTCAATTTATAAACAAATTACATTTTTTATATGCTCTGCGATATCATCAGCCTTCATAAAATATTCTCCAAGCTCATTTGCTGCTGCATCCCCGGCACAGCCATGTATATATGTTCCGAGCACAGCTCCCTCAAAAGTATCCATTCCGTTGGCAAATGCTCCTGCAATAATTCCGGTCAGCACATCTCCCGAGCCGGCTGTTGACATTCCGCTGTTGCCTGAAACATTTATATAATTCTGCCTGCCGTCTGAAACCACGCTGCGGGCATCCTTTAGTACACATATACATTTATATTTTTGGGCAAACGCTTTGGCTGCCCCTATGATATCTGCCTTTAATTCGTCCACCGGGCATCCGGAGAGCCTGCTCATTTCACCCATATGCGGCGTGATAACGCTTCCCTTAACACGGCAGACAAGGTCATTTGCAGCAAGAATATTGAGTGCATCCGCATCCAGCAAAAGCTTGGTTTTCCTTACAGTATTCTTCTCGTCCACTGCATCAAGCACGTCAATTACAAGCTGCTTTGCCCTCTCACTTGTAGAAAGTCCGGGGCCCATAACAATGTAATCAAAGGAATCCACCTGTTTTTTTATATCCTGCGCTCCCATATCATCATAGAATGAAAGAACCGCCTCGGGAATAAGTTTTTTTAGCGGCTCCCTGTTATCCTTTGACGTAAGTATGCGGACAAGCCCGGCTCCCATCCTATATGCTGCCTTTGCCGCAAAATAAGCTGCCCCGCACATATCTGAGGAGCCCGCAATTACAAGCACTTTCCCGTAGGTACCTTTATTGGAATCCTGCTTTCTCTTTGGCAGTCTTTGTACATCGCTTTTTTCGTAATAAAAATTCAAATCTCCGACTTTATCTAAGGCTTTTAAGGCAAACCCGCAGTCACAGACTACAACCCTGCCTGCATAAGCAGCACCGGGATTTACCAAAAGACCGTTTTTCATATATCCGAAGGTAACCGTATAATCAGCCCTGACAGCGCTTCCCAGAACTGCGCCGTTTTGTGATGATATTCCTGACGGAACATCCACTGAAAAAATTATTTTCCCCGCATCCTTTAAAGCATTTACCGCATCAATGACGCTCTTTAATTCTCCCGTTATTTCCCTGCTAAGGCCTATTCCGAATATCCCGTCAACTATTACATCATAAGCAGATAATTCGTCCAATGTTACTGTTTTTATGCCAAGGTTATCGGCAATCTCCTTCTGAAGCTTCATCTGCTCGGTAGAGCGTGACAAATCCGCAGCAAAATAAACCGCCGTATCATACCCCCATTCGTGGAGAATCCTCACACAGCACAGGGCATCAGCGCCATTATTGCCACTTCCGCATACAGCCGCAGCTTTGCGGTCAGGATACCTTTCACGTATCTGATTTGCAACAGCAAGTGCAGCTCTCTCCATAAGAACTATTGAGGGTATCCCGATACTATTTATGGAAAAATCATCTATTAATTTCATTTGCGCTGCGTCCAAAGAATACTTCATTATTTAACCTCCCAAAAACAAAAGACTGAAAAGCAAGCCTTTCAGTCCGTTAATTTTTTGATTCATCCGCATCATCAAACATCTGTATAAGCTCAGGTCCGAGAAGATCATGCATATATGTATAAATATTGGCATTTTTCGTTTCTTTTTCCTGCTTGATTACGAGCTTCTTCTTAAGCTCAACTCTCACTTCATCTATCCATTTACCCAAGAGTGCTATCTCTTCCCTGTTATTATTCATTCTTGCATAACACACCTGGATAAACTCCAGCAAAAGCTCATTATTTGCCTGCTGAATCTGCTTTGGCAGCTCCAGCTCAGACTCCTCTAACTCCTCAAGCTTTTGTTTTGCCTCCTGGATGAGCTTCTGCGTCTTTTCCATTTTCTTGTGACGCTCAGAATCGCCATCCTCCATGTTATCAACAACATCCTGAAGAAGCCTTGACTTTATCTTCTTGACCTCCTTAATGTTATTGGTAACCTTGCCCTGCTTTTTAAGAAGCGAATTCAGCTTAGCCTCAAGCTTTCTAATCGCAGTGGTCTTATCCTTATCCGGCATAACGACATTATAGCGCTCATCCAGAATAAGAAGCGGAATATTCATTTTTGATAGATTACTTTCAATGACTTCAATTGAAAAATCTGCCATTCTCACTCACTACCTTTATTTCTGCTAACAATATTGTATGAAAGCCTCATAAGACTTTCAGACAGGTGAACATTTTCAACAACAATATTCTTTGGTAGATTAAGATCAATGTGCGCGAAATTCCAGATTGCCTTAATTCCTGCGTCTACAAGAAGATTGGCAACCTCTATGGCACTTTCCTTTGGTATTGTAAGAGTTGCAATCTCAATGTCATTATTCTTTACAAAATCTTCCATCTCGTAAATCATTCTGACATTGATACCGCGAATCGACTGTCCCGTAAGTTCGGGATTGATATCAAAGATACCTTTTACAATGAATCCTCTCTTTTCAAAATCTGCATAACCTGCAATTGCCTGTCCAAGATTACCTGCTCCGACAATTATCATATTATGCAGCTTATCTATGCCTAAAATCTTGGCTATTTCCTGATGTAGGTATTCCACGTTATAGCCATATCCCTGCTGTCCGAATCCGCCGAAATTATTCAAATCCTGACGAATCTGTGAGGCAGTAACCTTCATCCTCTCACTGAGCTCATTGGACGAAATCCTCTCGACTCCGCTGTCCAACAGCTCCCCAAGATAACGGTAATATCTTGGCAATCTACGGATAACCGCACTGGAAATACGCTTTTCTTCCACGATAATCCACCTTCCTTAAACTCAAAAAATCAGAATACACTTTCTAATTTTCTATAACATATATGGCAATTATATATCCTTGTCAAAAAAATGTCAAGTGTGTCAAATAACTTGAGTTTCCGTATTTTTTATTTTATGGTACATATCACGAAGTGATATGGTAATTTTGCACAAGAATTGCGATAAGTAAGCTGGCTTACTTTGCGCAATTCTCGTGCAAATTGCTTATGAAGCTGTGCTTCATAGCACCATAAAATAAAAAATACGGAAACTCAAATGTCAAATAATTATTCAGCTTATATTCAGCTTCAGCCTATAACCTTCTTTGCAACATCTATTGATTCCTTGGCATCCCTTACATAAAAATCTGCTCCGATACTCTGGGCATAATCAGGTGTAAGCACAGCTCCGCCCACCATTATCCTGCAGCCGAGTTTATTTTCATGTATAAGTTCAATGGTCTTTTGCATTGAAACCAGTGTAGTTGTCATAAGTGCAGAAAGTCCCACGAGCTTTGCGTCATATTTTTTGACAGCGTCAACAACAGCCTGATATTCCACATCTTTTCCTAAATCTATGACATTATATCCGTAGTTTTCCAAGAGAACCTTTACAATATTCTTTCCAATATCATGGATATCTCCCTTCACGGTGGCAACAACTATGGTATTTTTGCTTTCTGTTTTGTTCTCGGACTTTACCATATTCTTCTTGATGACTTCAAAGGCTGCCTGCGCAACCTGTGATGAAAGAATAAGCTGGGGAAGGAAAATCTTTCCCTTTTCAAACAACTCGCCCGTCTTATCAAGTGCCGGTATAAGCATCTCATTTATAATAACCATTGAATCAGTTGTCTTAAGAAGCTCCTGGGTTATCCTTGCGCCCTCATTTTTAAGTCCTGCCTCGACAGCTTCAAAAAGAGTCATCCCTGCGCTGCCCTTTGATGTGCTGACAGCGTCCGCAGCCGGTGCTGCACCCGCATTTTTTGCTTCTGCCTTTTCCTTTGCAGCGTTATAGGCTGCTATATACTCCATAGAATCCTTATCTATGGCAGTAAGCAGCTTATAGGCTCTTACCGCACCCGTCATCGATGCCACATTTGGATTGATAATCGGAAGGTCCAGTCCATAAGTAAGCGCCATAGTAAGAAAATTATGGTTTATAAGCTCTCTGTCAGGAAGTCCGAAGGATATATTGGAAACGCCGAGCACTGTCTTAAGACCGAGCTCCTCCTTAACTCTTTTTAATGCCTTAAGTGTTTCCATAACACCCTCCTGTTCTGCGGAGGCAGTCAGAGTTAAGCAGTCTATATATATATCCTCCTTGCGGATTCCGTACGAAAGTGCACGTTCCATAATCTTTCTGGCAATCTCAAAACGTGCATCGGCATCCCTCAGTATTCCTCTCTCGTCAAGTGCAAGACCTACAACAGCCGCACCGTACTTTTTCACAAGCGGAAGTACCGTGTTTAAGGATTTTTCCTCTCCGTTTACGGAATTTACAATCGGCTTGCCATTGTATACACGAAGACCTGCTTCAAGCACTTCGGGTATGGTGGTATCTATCTGAAGCGGAAGGTCGACAACTCCTTGTATTCCCTTGATTGCGCTGACCATTACCGCCTTTTCATCTATTCCCGGAAGGCCCACATTGACATCCAGAATGTCAGCTCCGCCTCCCTGCTGCTCTATTGCCTGATTTAAAATATAATCCATATCATTGTCAAGAAGTGCCTGTTTAAAAAGCTTCTTACCTGTCGGATTAATCCTTTCTCCGATAATTCTCGGCTGGTTAATTATTACAGTATCGGTTGCCGAACAAACCGCAGCCGGAATATCCTTCTTGATTTTTACATATTTTTTTGTTGAAAGCATCTGCGACAGTGCCCTGATAAAATCAGGATTTGTCCCGCAGCAGCCACCCATGATTTTTACACCGTAGGAAACCATTTCACCCGCATACTGTGCAAACTGCTCGGGTGTTATGTCATAGGTATTTGTCACCGGGTCAGGAAGACCCGCATTTGGTTTAACAACAATCGGCAGATTAGTCCATTTTGAAAGCTCCTCCACAACCGGCAGCAGTTCCTTAGGTCCCAGTGAGCAGTTTATTCCGATTGCATCCACGCCCAGTCCTGCCAGTGTCAATGCCATTGCAGAAACGCTGCAGCCCGTAAAGGTTCTTTTATTTTCTTCAAAGGTCATTGTGCAGATAATCGGAAGATTGCTGTTTTCTTTGGCTGCCAGAACTCCTGCCTTAACCTCCATCAGGTCCGTCATTGTTTCAAAAACAATCAAATCCGCATCCCTGCCTGCCAGCACCTGCTCCTTAAAAATATCATAAGCCTCATCAAAGGACAGGTAGCCCGTCGGTTCAAGGAGCTGGCCTATCGGTCCTATGTCAAGTGCGGTCAATGCGCCAAACTCCCTGCAGGCCTCCTTTGCATTTGCAATTCCCGCAGATATTACCTCCTGAACGGACTTATCACAATGTTCAAGCTTATATCTGTTAGCTCCGAAGGTATTGGCATACACAATATCCGAACCTGCTTCAAGGTACTTGCGGTGTATGCTCTTTATCAAATCCGGATTGGAGAGATTTAATAATTCAGGGATTTCGCCCATCTGCATCCCTGCCTGCTGGAGCATGGTTCCCATTCCTCCGTCCAGTATTACAAATTCTTTTTCATTAAGTAGTTTTTTAAGCATTACAGTGATTACCCTTCTTTCTAAAGCTGCATATTTCTCTCATGTTACATACCGCACAGCCTCTTTTAGCTGCCGGTATTTTATTCTTTGATAGCCCTATTATTGCAGTAACCGACTTGCGCGGAGTAAGGATATTACTCTCGGTAACATTAAGTCCGATTACCTTAGGTGCATTAAGTACCGTCAAAAATTCATTCTGCTGGCTTATAGGCAGGTCACCATATCCAAGCCCATACCTAAAGGTCATTTCATACTCCCCAAATTCCTCTTTTATAAGAAGCTCCACCTTATCACAAAGCTGCTCCACAGCAGTACTTGCAAGGCAGTCCAGTGCAAGTGCCCTCAAAATATCCGAAAGCTCTGCCACCCTTATCTGTCTGTCAATGTCCGATGACAGTGTCGCGCACATAAGAACCGCCCTATCGCAGCCCTTAAGATGCTTTTTTATATCATTTCCCCTGAGAATAAGGGAGGTGCCAATAACACTTACTCCCTCTTCGCACTCACTTATCTCAAAGCATTTGTAAAGATACCTTGGTTTTACTGCGTTAAGTATGATTTTTTCACACTCGTCCATGACTTTTTGAAGTTTATCATCACATTGGCCGTCGGCCTGTCCCATATATCTTATCGCTTCATTGCGATTAAGGGCTGTTATCACTAAGGGCTTCATTTTTATGCCTCTTTTACTCAACTATTTCATAACTGCTGCCATCTTTGCCGACACGGTAAAAATTCTTATCCTCCGTGTCAAAGAAATAAATCCAGCTTGAAATTACATTTACAGCATTGAAATTACCGCTGCACAGTTCCTTCTCATCATCCCCGTTAGCAGAGGAATAACAAAGCGCGTTTTTGTCAGCATTGTAATAATACAGACTGCCGTTATACATATTTATGTTGCTTACACTGTCCGAGATGATACATTCAGCCTCATGCATGGTTCTCGCCATTCTGTACAGCCTGCTGCCGTCACTGCTGCTGCTTACCATATAAATGTATCCGTTGCCGACAAGAAGCTCCTGCACATTCTTCATATCGCAAAGCTCAGCATCATCGCTGCCGTCAAGCTCCATCCTGTATACTTTGTTAGAATCCGAACCATTTATATAGTAAATATATTCGCCGCTTACATTAAGCGAGCTCGCCATATTAGCGCTAAGCTTCGTGTCATCGCTTCCGTCAGGATTGCATCTGTAAATACAGTCAGCATCACCCTCGGACTTGATATAGTAAATCAAATCATCGCATAAAATGAGATTTCTGCAGTTTTCAGAAATAAGTCTGTCCGTCTGACCGTTTTTTAGATTTACCCTGTAAATACCGCCTGACAGATAGTACAAATAATCGCCATACACATTAAGCTCGGTAGCGCCTACAATGTTATAGACGGCCTCTTTATCCGAACCATCCTTGTTCATAACATATAATTTATTGGCATCCGAACGATTGTAATAATAAATCCTGTCCGCAGTCTCACACACAACTCCTGTATTTATGAGATTGCCCGCTGTATTTCCAACCTTTGCATTTGCCGCTGCATCGCTATCATCCGACACTGAAGCCCCCGAAATATTCAGTGTGCCGGAAATTTCAACTCCGGCATTTGATGTTACCTGCGTATTCGCATCCGCAGCTTTATCTTTGCCACATGCTGACATACAAAGGCCTGCTACACACAGTGAGAACATAAACGTCAGCTTTTTTCCCATATAAAACCTCCAATAATGTTTATAGCTGGTATTATACATAAAAACCATACTGTTTGTCAAAAGTGTATTCTTATGTTATAATTTCTTTCAATTTAGTGCACCCGCCTTAGTTTCGCAATAGGCTGCACAAAACAAGTAATACGAGGAGTACATATAATGATTCTATCTGTTAACAATATATGTAAAGCATTTGACGGAACGGACGTATTGAAAAATGTTTCGTTTTACATAGAAGAACATGAAAAGGCAGCTATTGTAGGCATTAACGGTGCCGGCAAGTCCACCCTGTTAAAAATAATAATGAACGAGCTTGGGAGCGATGGCGGAATTGTAACTCTTTCCAAGGACAAAACTATCGGCTACCTCGCACAGCACCAGAACACAGCCTTAGAAAATACCATATATGACGAGCTGCTGTCAGTCAAAAAAGACGTCATAGATATGGAAAACCGTCTTCGTGAGCTTGAAAATCAGATTGCTGTTTCTTCCGGCAATGAACTCGATAGTCTGATGAACACATATACCAACCTTAATCACCGCTTCGAGCTTGCAAACGGATACGCCTACAAGAGTGAGGTTGTCGGAGTTATCAAGGGGCTTGGCTTTACGCAGGAGGATTTTGCGCGTCAGATCAGCACTCTTTCCGGTGGTCAGAAAACACGTGTCGCACTGGGTAAGCTGCTTTTGTCAAAGCCGGATTTGATTCTTCTTGATGAGCCTACTAACCATTTAGACCTTGATTCCATCAGATGGCTGGAAAATTTTCTGTCTAATTATGACGGTGCGGTACTTATAGTTTCACATGACAGATATTTTCTTGACAGAATCGTAAGTAAGGTCATAGAGCTTGATAATGGCGCTGCGTCTGTTTTTTCCGGTAACTATACCGACTACGCTGCCAAAAAAGCCATTATCCGCAAATCAATGATGAACGAATATCTGAAACAGCAGCAGGAAATAAAACATCAGGAAGCTGTAATAGAAAAGCTTAAACAATTTAACCGTGAGAAATCCATAAAGCGTGCCGAAAGCCGCGAAAAAATGCTTAACAAAATGCAGGTTATCGAAAAACCCACGCAGATAAACTCCAGTATGAAGCTTACGCTTGAACCGGAAATAATCAGCGGCAATGATGTACTCAGCGTCAAGGGTCTGTCAAAGGCTTTTGACGGACTTTCGCTTTTTACAGACCTTGATTTTGAAATAAAGCGAGGAGAAAAGGTTGCACTTATCGGCTCAAACGGAACCGGTAAAACGACAATCTTAAAGCTTATAAACGGTATAATACCACCGGATAATGGAATTATAAGACTTGGAACCAATGTTACTATCGGCTACTATGATCAGGAAATTGCGGTTCTTGACCCTGATAAAACAATATTTGAAGAAATTCAGTCAGCATATCCTGACATGAATAACACCAGAGTTCGTAACACTCTCGCTGCTTTTTTGTTTACGGGGGATGATGTATTTAAAAGCATCCGTGATTTAAGCGGCGGTGAAAAGGGACGCGTATCACTGGCAAAGCTTATGCTTTCCAATGCAAATTTACTCATACTTGATGAACCTACCAATCATCTGGATATGGTCTCAAAGGAGATACTTGAAAATGCTGTAAAAAGTTATACGGGCACAGTGCTCTATGTATCGCATGACAGGTACTTTATTAATGCCACGGCAACCAGAATACTTGAATTAAAGGGCAGCCGCCTTACTAATTTTAACGGCAACTATGATTATTACCTTGAAAAATACGATATACTTGGTGTTGATGATAAGAGTCTGACGTCAAATGCGGCACAAGCTCCAGCCAACACCCAAAAAGCAGATTGGAAGGCAGCAAGACAGGAGCAGGCGCAGCTTCGCAAACAGAAAAACGAACTTAAAAAGCTTGAAGGTGAAATTGAAAAGCTTGAAAATGAGCTTGCCGAAATATCAGAGCGTATTTCAGACCCCGAAATAGCCACAAATGCCGGTAAATTAACGGAGCTTCACAATCGACAGGTCGAAGTCAATGACGTGCTGTCGACATTCTACGAAAAATGGGAAAATCTGGCTGAATAATCGTAAAAACGCACAATTAGGCACTTTTTTCCACTTTTTTGTTGACAATGAATATCTCAGGTGGTATAAAGGTACTATGTCGAATTTCCCAAGGGATTCGAATACAAACTCAAGGAGGGTATATTTAAATGAACAAGACAGAATTAGTTGCTGCTATGGCAGAGAATGCAGGTTTATCTAAGAAGGATTCAGAGAAGGCTTTAAAGGCTTTCACAGATGCTGTTTCTGCTGAGTTAGCAAAGGGTGGAAAGGTACAGCTGGTAGGCTTCGGTACATTTGAAGTTGCTCAGAGAGCTGCCAGAACAGGTAAGAATCCACAGACAGGTAAGGCAATGAAGATTGCTGCATCTAAGGCTCCTAAGTTCAAGGCTGGCAAAGCATTAAAAGAGACTGTCAACAAGTAATTTATTTTTTAATTATAAAAGAACTGTCATTATCATTACATTCTATAATGTAATGGTAAATGACAGTTCTTTTTTTACCTGTTCATACCCTTGCTGCCTGCGGATAACTTTAAAGAATAAATCCACATAAGGATCGCACTTATCACGCCAAGAGCACTTACAATGCTTCCAATAAGCAGATATGGATATTTCAGCGTTATTTCCGTTATCCCCTCGTCCACAACAAGCAGATTATTGTACTCCCTGATTTCCGAGTCGGATGAAAAAATATCCTGATATGCGATTGTTGTATTTACATTATCCTCCGGAGAAGTGATTATAAGCTTATTTTTGTAGATGTCAACATTAATTTCTACAATCCGTCTTGCCGGAGTCTGGTTTGCACTTATCATAAGTATACTGTCAAGCATCTGTGTAACCGCCGCATCCTTTGTTTCACAAGCAAAATACATAAGATTCAATCCGATAAAGTAGATATTAGGGTCCGAATCATTATATCCGCAGAAGGTGAGCACCTGCTCTCCATAAGTAAACACACCCTCCGGATTATCAAGATACGCAATGTAGCCGGTGCTGAAATCCTTGTCTTCGGCTGTGAAGGCATCCGTATGCATTGACACGCCCTGAAATTCCAAATCAGGATAGCGATTTGTAAATCTAATCTGCTGGCTTGTCACACCTAAGAATACCTCTTGTTTTGTGCTTTTGTCCGATGGCATATGCGTGGTATCAATAACAATTCTCACTCCGGCTTCTGCCAGCTCCCTGACGAGCTCTTGTGCATTTTCTCTGTCATCGTACTCAAAGCCGGTTAAAAAAATTGTCTGGTAATCCTTTAATTCCTCAAAGGTATACTCATCTATCTTATTTGATTCACCCACGGTAAATGCCGGATAATAGCTTGTCACAGGGGCAGCATATTTGCCGATTGCAATTCCTGCATAGGTTGTCTTTACGCCAAACTGCTGCGGAGTATTTTTCTTGAAAATATATCCGGTGGTTGTTTCCTCCACCAAATCATAACCATTGGCATCAGCCGCACTGACCAGCTCCTCCCTGCTCTTTGAGGCAGCCGCCACCTGTATTTTCTGCACAAGCACCGAATCATCACCAAGCTCTATGCACCTGTCAAACATATAGTTATAATTGCCTTTTTCCAGTGCATCATTAATCATAACTATGTTATCGCCCGTTACTGCACCCTGCCATGCCCAGCCAAAGGTGTAATTAACTCCGTCATTACCGCTTACACCAAAGGACGGATATGGTCCATAATTACTTAAATCCATCACCGCTGCTCTTTGTGATGTATTTTCGCGCACAATCTCAACATCATTTACCGTTTCCTGCGAAGCCAGAACTGCATATTCTTCCAAATTAATAACAGGGCTGATATCTAAAATCAGCAGCAGCATAAACAGTACACAATACTTCTTCTTAAGGGTTTTCCAGTCAAATAATGCTGCAAAGAAGAAAGCATACAGCATTGGCGAGAATCTTGACATCCAGAACATCTCACTCATAGGCAGCAGCTCTAAGAGTGCGTATGTTGTAGGGGACGTAAAAAATACCACAAAAAGTGCAGTGATAAAGCCCGCACGTTTTTTCCCTTTTGCAAGCAATACGCCGGCAATGCAGATGAACACCACCGAAAATCCGAAGTAGAATTCCGTTCTGCTGCCATATATCCTGTAAAAAGGATTTAGGGATACACTGAACGGTGCGACATAAAGTGTGCTCTGATTATCCCCGATACCGCCTCCGATAAGTGCCGGTATCAGCCAGATTCCCGCACTCATAATTCCGGTAACCATTATGCAAAGGGCTGAAAACTTTCTTTTAAAATCCTTGTTCTCAAAATAATCAAAAACAAGGTATATAAACGCAGCAACACCCATAATCGCTGTAATCATCAGATGTCCCACCGTCATAAGCAGCATTCCGAAATAAAGTCCAAAGGCTGCCTTATTGTTCTTCCTTCGCACATAAAGCCACAGAAAGAAAACAATCCATGCCGCCAGCGGCGTTGTTATTATCTGAGGTAAATTACCGTCACTCATATATATTCTGATAGTTTCCGGCATTACTGTCCAGATAATTCCAAACAGAGTTCCAAGCACCCTCCTGCCGGCGGTGTTTCCCCAGCTTACCCAGCAGAATGCCCCCAGCAAATATGAAAATACAAGCACAAGCCTGTAGCTTTCAGCTATATCCCCATTTGTTAAGAACATCATTGCCGCCATAACGTAATAAGAAAGCGGCGGCCAGTAACGGTACAACTGAATTGCATTGTACCATTTATAATCTATAAGCGGATAAAAAATACCCTGCTTAAGATTTTCATACATCACCTGTGCTTTATACATATGTCCCCATATATCCGCACCCGACGGCTGCCAGTCCATAATATCAAGCATAATAAAGAGAGCCGCTGCGACAGCAGTAACAATGATATATGGTATTATATTACATATAAATCTCTTAGCTTTATCGTTCAAATTAATTCTCCTCTTGTATCCAGCCGGCTGTGGGGGCTATTTTTTAATATCCCTTATAATCATATCCGTAAGAGTATTGAGTGCCTGATCCCTTCCTATCTCCAGCTCATCTATCATACTAAGTACATAGGACCTTGAAGGAGTTTCACTCATTTCCAGCATAAGCAAAATCCAGCCGTCCTCATTAAGGATATCAATAAATTTATCCTTAAAATAATTTGCACAATTTTCAAGCGTTGGATTTATCTTGTTGAAGGGCTCGATATCATTCAGATATTTTTCCTGATATACGGCAATATAACCCTCTATTTTCTTTTCGATATTATCAAACTGCACAAAGTTTTCCCTGCTCCTTACAACATGCATAACTATTTCCCAGGTATGCGGATGCGGCTCACCAAGCTTTCCGTTTATATAAATTGCATGTCTTGCATTAAGATAGAACTTAAATTTATACTGCTGGTATTTCACAATATCCTCCTTGTGGCAAAAGCCCTAATTAGCATTATAACCTGGCATTCAAATACCCATTGAACCTGTCAATAGGTAACCTGTCATCCGGTTTAACCAGTCTTAGACTAACTCTTACCGAATCCCTGATAAATATGTCTTCGCGGGTCTTTTCCAAATCCAAAAGCCTGCTTTCGACCTCATCAGCATTATATCTATACAATAATATGACAAATAAGCCTTTTCTGACCTCACCGATGATTTCATTTGACTTAAGCTGCTTTTTAAAATTACCCATTATATCAAATAACTCGTCCTTGGAAAAATATTTTTCCCTCATATCAAGCTCCGCAAAAACAATTGAAACTGATTTAAGCTCGGGGTCAACGGATTTTTCCAGAAGCATTTTTATTGTATATACATTATAAAATTCCAAAGCATCTGAGCTTACAATACCATTCCCGACATTTCTGCCTTCAATGTCGGTCTTATCGCCCTCATTGGCAGAAAATTCCATGGACAGCTTTTCCATCTCCTCATTTCGCTCAAAAAGCTCCTTCTGGGCTGCGTCGAGCTTTTTTCTGATATCTCTGATATACCCAAGAAGTGATATAAGAAGCGCAACCACCACAAAGCACAGGATGACTGTATACATAAGTATATAGTAAAAATGCCTTGTAAGGTCAAGGTCCGACTTCACCGTATACATATCCTCTATCAGATATACCCTATACTCACCCAGTTCACATTTAAAGGATGCACTCTGAATTGTAAGCTCCTGACCCTGGAGGCTGTCAAAAAAAAGTGAGCTGTCAGAAAGATTTCCCAAATTAGCACTTGTCACAGCATTTTTGGCAAATATTATGGTATCTTCATTGCTTAGTACATAAAATCTGGCACCGGAGGCTTCAAGGCCTGCCATATATTCTGCTAATTCCGCATCTTGTGCGCCGTTATTCAGCATAAGCATTAACACCTGGGAAATCTGGTCTACAAGCCTCTCCTCCCGTTTCTCGTAGTTTTC
This sequence comes from uncultured Alistipes sp., assembly GCA_964403785.1. Lineage (GTDB taxonomy): Bacteria > Bacillota > Clostridia > Lachnospirales > Lachnospiraceae > MGBC120314. Next base: position 14,872 of record CAYOHM010000006.1, on the reverse strand, counting down.
TACTGCATAGCTTTGATTATTGTAAAGCTCTACGGATATTGCAAATGTAATAGCAAACATAAAAAGTAATATAATGATTGTTACATCCGTAAGCCATTTCTTATTTTGTCCGTTTCGTTTAAATATTTTCTTCATCATAATTAACCTCATTGCGCATTTCATCAAGCAATGTATTTAATTTCTCAAAATCCTTTCCGACAACCCTTCCAAAGCTTTCCCATTCCTCATTGAAATCACGAACCCTCCAGCTTTGTTTGCCTTTAATCGAGTTTATGATTCCTGCAAGTCTGAACCAGAAAACCATAAAATTAAATACCGGAAGAAGAAAAATTATGTACCATTTTCGGGCATAGTACCATCTTATTTCCTTAAATTCTTTAAGAAACATAATAATGCAGCAATACATTAAAAAATTTGCAAGTACATACATTGCAGACATAAATAATACCGAATATACAATAAGCTTCATCGGATAATTGATACAGGCAAGACAAATAAGCGCGAAATACCATATCATTCTCGGAAATGCAAAGGTATGATCAAACATAAGCACCCGCATAACAAAATCCTTGAAAAAACCTCTCGCAGGATTCAGTCTTTTGCCCATAAACATATGCATTACTTCTATTTCACCACTCTGCCAGCGCTGTCTTTGCACATAGAGCTTATTAACGCTTTCAATCGGGTCAACAAAGAAAATCGCGTTATAACAAAGTGACACCTTCTTACCCATACCGTCTCTTATCTGAAAGGTTACATGAGTGTCCTCACACACTGTATCGGTATTGTAAAGCTGGGATTTTAAAATTGCCGACTTTCTGAAGGCTGAAAATGCACCCGATAATGTAAAGATGCTGTTTAACTCCGACTGAAAATTTCTGCCTGCCAAAAATGCATGGCAATATTCTCCAAATTCTACCTTTTGGAATAATCTCATAAAAAAATTCTTATTTTGGTCTATCAATTCAGGATTGGTAAGAATTGTGCCTGTAATGCAATGAATGTCATCCTCATTCTCAAACATTGTAACAATATTTGTGATTGCACTTTTTTCAAGCATACCGTCACTGTCAATGTGAATAATATATTTACCTGAGCCGTTAAATAACGCAAGATTCAATGCCTTGGACTTACCCTGTCTGGAGTTGAGCCAGTTCATATGAAGCTCGCTAAACTCCTTCTGACATTCACAGAAAATCTCAAAGCTGTTATCCCTGCTCATATTGTTTACGAGCATTATATCTATGTATTCATTCGGATAGTCAGAATCATAAACGGACTTAATACATTTATACAATGTCTGGGCTGAATTATAAACGGGAATGATAAGAGTTATCTGCGGAAAGAAGGTTAATTCTTTATATTTTTTGTTTACTATTCTTCGCTTTATTAAAATAAAAAAATCCCCTATCGCAGGAATAACTTCCATAATCAGGGGGATTATAATCCACGCAAGATAAAACATTACGGAAGACATAAACAAATTCTTAATTGCGTTCATAATGGAATGCTCCAACCTTTTGTCTTATAATTTGCGGTTTAGTAAATACATAAAAATAAAGCAGTACGGAACAGGCATAGAAAAAGATTCTGCCAATTACCGTGTGTGCAAGAAAATAAATATCCTTGCCAAAAATACGAATAAGCAGACATATCAAAAAAATCCTTAATACATTACTTACAAAAATGGCAAGACTCCCTGCAATGCTTACAACAACCTTTTCATGTACCTCATAAACCTGAAAGAACCAGAGCAGAGCCAAAAATGCCATTATCTCAATAACTCCTGAGCACTCAAAGTCTATATAAAGTGAAAGGCTCTCAGTACCGCTTTGTATAAATAAAATTCCATATTGAAAATAAATCTCATAAAGACCTGTTAATTTACCCAGAACACCACAAGCCGCCGCAACTGCTTTCTGCATAAATACCACTGCATACGGCTCAACCAATATCATAAAAAAAGTAAAAAGCCCCACACTGCCGACCAGATAATGCCAAAATCCCATATCCGCCCTTTTTAAGGTATATAAAATGTATATCCACAAAAGCAATGCAATAACTACAAGCCAGCTCATACTTCTTTTCTTTTCCTCTTACTTATAAATACACTTGTGCATGCCCCAAATGCCACAATCACTCCAATCCACGGACCGGTTGAGCTGCCTGCGATGGAAACTCCCTCCCCGCCGAGATTAGGATTAACCAGTGTGATTACGTTCATCTCCTCAGGCTCTATGCCTGTAAGCTCATAAAGTCTTGAAAGGCTCAATGAAAATTCGATTTCATCACCCCTTGTATCCCTTGAGTGATTCTCATCATATATTGTGTAAACAACATTACTGTCACATTCGTTATTACTGCCGTATCCGACAAACACCTTAAGGTCCGTATGTGTTCCCTGTGACAGAGGCTTAGAGCTGTCCCAGTCAACATTGCCATCCTTTTCGGGCTGTATCTGCAATGCAAAGCTCTGACCGTTTATTGTCAAATTCCAAATCTGCAGCTTCATATCCTGCTCATAAAGGTCGCTTGCCTTAAAATGGCAGTACAAGGTATCTCCATCCGTGTAGAGCTGCCCATAATGGTTGCACTCTGCATTATCACCCATATATGTAATCATGGTCTTAGGCACTCCTGCCCAGTCATCATACATTCCGTCAATCTGGATATTTCCTGATACCATAATCGCATCCTCTGAAAGCGTTTCCTCCTGTACTGTCTGCGCATTCACACAGCTAAAGCCTGCCGCTGCAGGTGATACTGTTACAAGTGCGGCTGACAGCATACATACACTTATTCTCTTGAGTTTTAATAAATTCTTTCTCATAAAATCACCCTCTCCGACTGTATCCTTGTCAATTATCCAAACTATTTATGCTCTTTTTCTGCTCAATAATGCTATTGTAATTCTCGGTACTGTTATCCATATTCATTATCGGAAGCAGGATTCTGTCCGAAACCCTGTACCCCGAAAGCGGATTATCGGAAATACTGAACTCATATATCTCAAAAGGGTTATCCTCGAACTTTTTTGATAAAATTTCAAAAAAGCAATCTCCGATATCCTCCAAACTGGCATTTTTCCCTGAAAATTCTTCCAGCTCATTCAGGAATTTCCCCTCATATCTTTCCAGAAAATTATGTATCAGTCTGTCAGCTTCCGATATATCAATGTCCTTATCCGTATTATAACGCCTTCCTGCACATACTTCCACCAGAAAAGTATGGAAATGCGCCCTCTGTGCGCTGCCATCATTACTATGGCTTGCATTTAAGTGGTATCTGCAAATATAATAATCCTTCATATGAACACAACACCTGTTAATTAAACCTATAATCACCCATATTATATTACACAGATATTTTTATGGTCAATATTCTTTCATATATTATATTGTATTTCTTTTGTATTTTTGTAATAAATCAGGTATCAAAATAAATATCACAAAGTCTTTCATATTCCTTCTTGATTGAAAGCAGCGTATCAGAGTCACCGTTTGCATTATCGGGATGATAAATCTTGGCAAGCTCCTTATATCTCTTTTTAAGAGAGCTTCCATCCCTTACGCCCTTAAAAAACAGTCTTCCGCTGTCATCAATGGTAAAGCCGCGCCTTGCCTCACGGTATATCTGGTCACGATACACACTTTTCTGATTTTCAAACTGCTGCTTTTCGATTGAAAGGCGCCTCAGTTCACCCTCCATAAGCGCCCATTGCTTTTCAAACAAAGCTCTCTGGTTATCTAGCTGTGCCTTGTAAATATTGTTTTTATGCTGTTGTTTCTTTAATATCTGCTGCTGTGCCTGCAATAGCTCGTGCTCGTCCTCTATTTCCTTTTCTCTGGCAGCAAGTCTTATATTTTCGTTAAAAAGCCATTTTTTGAGTTCGTTCAGCTCTTTTTCGCTGGCATTATCCAGCTCCTGCATATCAATATTCTTACGTCCCGCCATAATAACTCCTCACTTAAACACTCAAACCATCCAATACTCCCTTTGTCTGTAAAAATCAGTTTGCAAACTGGCTGTTATAAAGCTCCCTGTAAAATCCATTCATCGCAATGAGCTCTTCATGTGTACCCTGCTCGATGATATTTCCGTTTTTCATAACAAGAATAACATCCGATTCTCTGATGGTTGAAAGACGGTGTGCAACAACAAAGCTCGTCCTGCCCTCCATAAGCGAATTAAATGCTTTCTGGATTTTAATCTCGGTTCTTGTATCAATCGAAGATGTTGCTTCATCTAAGATAAGCATTGGCGGGAGTTTGAGCATTACCCTTGCAATACATAACAACTGCTTCTGTCCCTGCGAAAGATTGCCTCCGTTTTCTGTAAGCATTGTGTCATATCCCTCCGGCAGACGCTTTATAAAACTATGGGCATGTGCCATTTTAGCCGCCTCCACAATTTCCTCGTCCGTGGCATCCGGCTTTCCATAGGCAATATTATCCCGTATACTTCCTGCCTGAAGCCATGTTTCCTGCAGCACCATACCAATTCTGTCTCTAAGTGCATTTCTCGCTATATCCTGCGTATTGATGCCACCCAGCTTAATTTCTCCCGAATCCACATCATAAAAACGCATCAGAAGATTGATAAGTGTACTCTTGCCGCAGCCTGTCGGGCCTACAATCGCAACCCTCTGCCCCGGCTTCACATTAAGATTAAGGTCTGTGATAAGACTTTTTTCAGGATCGTATGAAAAATATACATGTTCAATATCCACAGGCTCATCCGTTTTTTCCAGCCTGCAGATAACACCCTCTCTCTCAATCTCCTCCTGCTCATCAAGAAGTTCAAATACCTTTGCCGCACAGGCAAATGCATTCTGAAGCTCGGTAATTACGCCGCTTATCTCATTAAAAGGCTTTGTATACTGGCTGGCATAGCTTAAAAAGCAGGAAAGCTGCCCAACACTCAGCACGCCGTTTATTGCCGCATATGCTCCCGCAACTCCGACTGCCGCATAAACAAGACTGTTAATACATCTTGTTGACGGATTCGTAACCGATGAGAAAAAGATTGCCTTGTGGCTTGTATCCTTAAGCCTGCTGTTTATCTCAGAAAACTCTTTAATTGCTGTATCCTGATGGTTAAACGCCTGGACTATCTTCTGGTTTCCTACCATTTCATCTATAAGGCCTGTCATCTCACCTCTTATTTCGGATTGTTTTTTAAAAAGTTTATATGTCTTTTTGGCAATGAAGCCTGCCACAAAAAATGACAGCGGAGTAAGCAGCACAACAACAATGGTAATATACACATTAATCGAGAACATAAATACCAGTGTTCCCGCTATGGTAACAACTCCTGTAAAAAGCTGTGTAAAGCCAAGTAATAATCCATCCGAGAACTGGTCCACATCCGTTATGACCTTATTTAATATTTTGCCGGTCTGGTTAATGTCAATATATCTAAGCGGAAGCTCCTGGATATGTCCGAAGGTCTGTGTCCTGATGCTGCATACAACACTGTATGTTATATGATTATTGCATCTGTTCATTATCCACTGAAAGACTGAGGTCAGCACAATGATAACCACCAGCTTAATTAAAATCCTTCCGATTCCCTCAAAATCAACATTGCCAGGGCCTACAAGCATATCAACCGCATCACCTACAAGGATTGGTGCATAAAGCGTAAGTGCCACTACAAATGCAGCAAGCAGCAGTGAGAGAAATACAAAAAAAGAATAAGGCTTTATAAGTGCAAGTATTCTCTTTATTGTAGCCTTGGTATCATAGCTTTTGCCATAATTTTTTTCTGCCATAACCTACACCTCCTTTTCAGACATCTGCGACAGACAAATCTCTTTGTAAACATCGCAGGATTTAAGCAGCTCATCATGTGTACCCATGCCAGCCATAAAGCCATCGTCAAGTACAATTATTTTATCCGAATGTCTGACAGTTGAGGCTCTCTGTGAAACAATAAAAAATGCCTTACTGTCAGTTTCCTTTCTTATGGCACTCCTAAGCTTAAATTCAGTGGCATAATCAAGCGCTGACGAGCTGTCATCAAGTATAAGAATATCAGGATGCTTAACTAGTGCTCTTGCAATCGTAAGTCGCTGCTTCTGGCCTCCGGAAAGGTTACTTCCTCCCTGATTTATCATCGTATCAAGTCCATCCTTTTCAAATACGAAATCCTTTGCCTGAGCTGTTTCAAGTGCCTTTATGATATCCTCATCACCGGCATCCTCATTTCCCCACTTCATATTGTCACGTATCGTTCCTTTAAAAAGAACTGCCTTTTGCTGTACAAAACCAACCATATTACGAACATCCGAAACCGCATAGTCCCTTACATCAGTGCCGTATATTTTAACACAGCCTGCAGTAGCATCATAAAACCTTGGGATAAGACTGACAAGCGAGCTCTTGCCGCAGCCGGTACTTCCTATGATACCCACTGTTTCACCCGGCATCACCTTAAAGGAAATATTTGAAAGTGACTCAGCTCCTGCACCCTTGTAAGTAAGACTCACATTTTCAAACTCTACAACGGCTGTCTGCGGATTTATATCTTTTCCTGCCGAAGCTGTAGTTTTGCAGTTTTCCTTGTCCGTTATGGAGGTTTTGACATCAAATACCGCCGAAATTCTTTCTGCGCAGGCAAGCGACTTTGTGATATTTACAATAAGATTAGCAAGCTTGATTAATTCAACTAATATCTGTGACATATAGTTGATAAGTGCAACTATCTCACCCTGTGAAATTTCTCCTGCATTTACTTTATAACCGCCCTGCCAGACAATTGCAGCAATTGCAAAATTAACAATAACATACGTCAGAGGATTCATGAGTGCCGAAAGATTTCCAACCTTCATCTGAAATTCCTTCAGCATGGAATTTTTCTCAGAATAGCTCTCTTTCTCCTCCTGCTGACGGTTGAAGGCTCTTATCACACGGGCACCGTTTAAATTTTCACGGGTGGAAAGCACCACCTTATCAAGCTGCTTCTGAACATTGGCGTACATTGGGATGCTAAGCTTCATTACACCGAATACAACAACTGCAAGAAGCGGTATAGCCACAACAAATGTAAGTGCAATCTGCGCGTTTATTGTAAATGCCATCACCATTGCGCCGAAAACTATAAACGGCGAGCGCAGGAAAAGCCTAAGTACAAGATTAACACCGTTCTGAATCTGATTAATATCCGTTGTCATTCTGTTAATAAGCGTTGCCGTACCGATTGTGTCAAGCTCCGTATGTGAAAATGAATTAATGTGGATAAACAGGCTGTCCCTAAGCTCTGTTCCAAAGCCCACCGCAGCCTTTGCAGAATAATACTGTGCCGTAAGTGAACATACAAGTCCTATCACAGCAAGCAGCACCAACAATCCTCCCCTTCCGATTATGTAGGAGGTGTCCTCATTTGCTATACCGATATCAATTATATCCGCCATGACAAGGGGTACAAACAATTCAAACGCGGCTTCAAGCATCTTAAATAATGGTGCTATTATACTTTCTTTTTTGTAATTGTGAAAATATTTATACAAGTTTTTCATTTTATTTCCTTCTTTAAAATAATATGATATTGCACTACTTACAAATCAAGTCATACATTTCAGGGCGCCTGTCCCTGAAAATTCCCCAGCTAAGCCTGTTTTGGGCAATTGCATCAAGATCCAGCGTACAGCTTATCACTTCACCGGTATCCCGTCCTGCCTGACGCAGCACCTGTCCGGTTTCATCCGTTATAAAGGATGAGCCGTAGAACATCAGGCTTGATTGCTGATTGTTATTCTCCATACAGGGCTTAACCTCCTCAAGTCCGATTCTGTTAGCCGCCACCACTGGGATAAGATTTGCAGCCGCATGTCCCTGCATACATCTCTGCCAGTGAGGCATACTGTCACACTCAAGAATGGGCTCCGAGCCTATTGCCGTAGGATAAAATAAAATCTCTGCCCCCATAAGCGCCATACTTCTTGCAGTTTCGGGAAACCACTGGTCCCAGCATATACCGACGCCTATTAGAGCATACTTTGTCTTCCATACCCTAAAACCCGTATCACCCGGACTAAAATAGAACTTTTCCTGATAAAAGTGATCATCCGGAATGTGGGTTTTTCTGTAAATTCCAAGCACCTGACCGTCGGCATCCACTACTGCGGCAGTATTATACAGCCTGTTAATATCCCTCTCATAAAAGCTCACAATAATAACCACTGATAATTCACGGGCAACCTCCTTAAAATGGTTTACCGCAGTATTGTCATCAAGGCTCTGTGCAAGCTCATAATAGCTGTATCTTCTTTCCTGACAAAAATACAGGTTTTCAAAAAGCTCGGGAAGGAGAATTATCTTTGCTCCGTCCTTTGCCGCCTCTCTGACCATTTCTTCTGCATTCTTTATATTAATCCATTTATCAGCAGTACACTGCATCTGAACTGCTGCCACTTTTACATTTCTCATAACTTCTCCTTATCCGGCCTTCGGTGTCACTGTGGAATCTGCTGTGTAATACAGTGGATATTGCCCCCGCCGATTAAAATATCCCTTGCATAAATCTGGATAATCTCCCTGTCAGTAAAAAGTGATGCCAGCTTATCCGCAGCCGCTTTATCCATATCATCACCAAATGCAGGCATAATTATTGCCCCGTTTGATATATAAAAATTAACATAGGACGCTGCCAGCCGTTCACCCTCGGTTCTTGTAGGCTCTCCGTCAAAAAATGCAAGTCCGTCACATTCTTCCTTCTTCATACAGACCGGTTTTGGCAGATACAGCTTATGTACGATTATCCTGCGTCCTGCCGCGTCAGTTTCTCCCTCAAGATAATCAAAATCAGCTTTGGACATAGCATACTGCGGGTCCTGCTCATCATCAGTATAGGCAAGCACCACCTCACCGGGTCTTACAAATGCACAGATATTATCCACATGCTCATTTGTTTCATCCTTGTAGATTCCAAACGGAAGCCAGAGCACCTTGCTTACGCCCAAACTTTTCTTAAGCTGTTCTTCTATCTCAGACTGCGTCATATCGCTGTTGCGGCCCTTGCTCAAAAGACAGCTTCGTGTTACCATCGCAGTACCTTCACCATCAACATGAACGGAACCGCCCTCAAAAATAAAGCTCCTCCGGTTATATACATCTGTATCCATCAGGTCACATATTTTTCTTGCCATTTTATTGTCCTTATCCCAAGGAAAATACAGACCGTCAACCAGTCCTCCCCAGGCATTAAAGCCCCAGTCAATGCCGCGAAGCTCTCCGTTTTTGTTCTTTACAAATGTAGGTGCAACGTCCCTTGCCCATGAATCATCCGATGACATTTCAACCACCCTTACATCCTCCGGGAGCAGTCTTCTTGCCGTATCATACTGTTCAAAGCTCGTAAAAACCGTAACCTTCTCGGATTGTGCAATTGCTGCTGCAACAGCGGCAAATGCCTTCTGTGCGGCAAATCCGCCAAACTGCCATGAATCTGCTCTTTCAGGCCAAATCATTATGCAGCCTCTATGTTTAGAAAATTCCGCCGGCATATAAAAACCGTCATCCGACGGCATCGAATCAAGAATCCGCATTTATTTTCTCCAATTATTTTAATATTTGCAAAAATTCACGGATATAATTATATAATTTTTTCAGACGGATTTCCATATGCAATGTTGAAAATAATGTATTTATTTATTATAATTATTGCAAAACAGATTAACCTCGGAGATAATAATGAACACTTTTAGGGAAAAATTAATTTTTCTTATGGATATCACCAACACGAATAATCTTACTCTGGCAAACGCAATAGATGTGGACCCGTCAATGATAAGCCTTATCCGTACCGGCAGGCGTGGTATTCCGAGAAACAAAAGTCACGTTCAAAAAATGGCACAATATTTTGCCGACCATATAGGCTCCAATATGCAGCTTCAGCAGCTTTCGGAGGCTCTTGAATTTCCAAAGCTTAACACCTCCTTTCAGGCGCAGGATATGCCAAAGCTTCTGTATAACTGGATGTGCGGAACTGCCGATTACTCCAATTCACTTCAGGATTTTGGCAGGAGCATTGATAAGCCGGAGGATAACGCAGAAAATAAAACCATTTCCTCTGCCTTGTACTTTGCTGACCAAACAGGCAGCCGCCAGAATGAAATATATATCGGTAATGAAGGAAAATTAAAGGCACTGTGTGATTTTTACGAATATACTCTGTCGCTTGAAGAGCCCTCAACAATCTATATCACCTGTGATGAAAACCCTGAATGGTACGCCTACGATATACAGGTGGCACAGAGAACCAGCGAATACCGCCGCAGGATTATGGCAAAGGGCTGGAAAATCTGCCATATACTTCCGCCGGTGTCCTCCCCCGATTTTTACTCAATACTGGGTCGATGGATACCAAGCTACCTTACCGGAAACATTGATGTATTTTATTACCCCAGAGTGCGCGATTATTTATTCAGGCAGACAATTTTTGTAATTCCTGATAAGATTGCCATGTACTCCACCTCTGTCTGGAACAGTATGACAACGCATATTACCCACCTTTTCTTTGACCCGAAGATTATCAGCCCATATATGCAGACCTTTAACGATTACTTAGCGTTTTGCAAGCCTGCTTTTATAACCCACATTGATATTGCATCAATAATGGAATGTTTCAAAAGAAATATGAATATAAATGGTCCTAACTGCAACCGCATCCAAAAAGGCCGTACCCTCTCCATTGAGAGTCTGCCGCTAAAACAGCTTTACGAATATATACCGGTAAATGATGACTTCAGGAAAAGTATGCTTTCATATATCCAGGAATTTGATATCAGCTATGAGGACAAATACAAAAATCATATATCAACCGACATTTGTCCGCTTGCAACCGCCTCCCAGGTACGTGAGGGAAGGGTTCCGCTTCTTTTCCCTGGACTTGACAATGATAAGGTAATTTATTACACACCGCAGACATATGTAATCCACCTTAAGAACATCCTGCATCTGCTTAATAACTATGATAATTATCATTTCATTCCGATTCCTTTTAATGAGGAGGACGAAGATACCTTCATTGTCAATGAAAATGTATCCGCACTTCTCGCCAGAACGGTCAGCCCGATAGCACTGTTTGAATTTGTGCAGTTTGAACTTATAAACGCGCTGAACGAGCATCTGAACAGAATTGTTGACAACACAGGCTTTGCCGCATATAACCTTTCGACAAGGAGAAAAATAATATCTAAAATACGGCATATCATAAATGAACTTGAGGACTGATATCTGCTTATACCGCACAAAGCGTAAGCCGGTATCAGCATTCCTCCTGTCCGCTGATATTTGCCTGTGCATTCTGCATTGTCTTTACCGCAACAAATATATTTAAAAGCATAAGCACCAATATTAAAATAAATGAGGTTCTATACACCGACCTTCCCAAAAATTTATATATCAATGCTGCACTTACACAAAGAACTCCCGCAGCCATAATAACAATTCCCATTGCAAAAAACGTATTGTAATTTTCCCTTAATGCACTCATTTCATCATCCCAGATAAGCTTGGGCTGAATTGAATCAATGTAAATTCCCGCGTAAGAAACAAAGGTCACCGAAAGTATACAAATCACGGTATATAACGCAATGTGTCCCAGCGGAATATCAAGCACCACGCAGAACGGAAGAAAGTATATAAGCACACCGGAAAGCGGGAATATTATGCCGACAACCGCCTTTACATTCCACTGGACCATATATGAAACCGGTATGTACTTCATAAACGCAAAATGCTTGCCCTCCCTTGAAATTGCACCGGAGCTTATGCTGTTCATTGCTGAAATAATCATTGAAACTGCAATTATTCCCGTAATAAAAAGTACACGCACCGTAAAATTGTTATCCATATACATAGCACTGATATCTGCCAACGTAAGCACACTTTTTTGAAGCTTATACATTGCATATACAAATACGGGCCAGATATAATTTACCATAACACAATTTGTAAGAAATACAGGCGTTCTCAGAAGTATTCTGACCTCCTTCATAAAGTAGGAATAAGCGGCAGAATGTACCCTGAGCTTTGAAAGCTGCGCATCAAGCGGAATTTTCTTTTTGCAGTCCGATGCAGATGTAATCTGTGCAACACCGTCAAAATACAATCCGTCTGCCAGCAAAAGCATTACTGCAATCGCAATTACATTTATTAAGAGATACAAAACAAGCGCAAAGGCATCCTCATTTGCAAATGCCCGTACATAAAGTGTGACATTCGGAAATATATAGTTCATTGTGTTATAAAATGTCTGTTTTCCTCCTGCAAGGTTAAGTGCAAAGCTGTCTATGTCAAAATTCTGCAAAACACCCAGCGACAGCACAAATACAAGCAAAAGTGCCATTATAACAATAAGCGTCAGCCTTTGTACCAGCTCCCTGCTCCTGATTTTGCGGCTGACCGCCATAATAAGGATACAGATTATGCCGCAGTATGCCATAGGAAGAACCGGAAGAGTCAGCACGCCTATGATTGACAAAAGCCAGCCCGCTGCCGGTAATTTTGCTGAAATACCATAGCCTGCAATACAGCTAATAACCAGAATACACTGCATTATGTTCTCATTGAATACCGACGCCGTAAATTTAGCAGCAATAATCTGGCTTGCCTTTAGCGGCCACGGAAGAAGATATTCGATATCATTTGAAAAATAATATTCATTGAATATCACATTAAATCCGAATACAAACGAAAATAAAGTGATTATCTGCAGCATAAGCTGTACTCCTTCTATCCTGCCACCCAGCGCAATAAGCGAATCCGTAATCAGCTTTACAATAAACCCCATCAGGACTGATATGGGTATAAGTACACCAAAAACACAAAACAGTGACAGGATAATCATCATTACTTTGCGTTTCCTATCCTGCGGCTTACTCATGGACACGGATGCAATAAAGGTTTTGGTTAGTGTAATATAACTATTCATCGGCTGTCATCTCCAAAAATATTTTCTCGAGCTCCTCATTATGGTATTTTTCTTTAAGCTCATCAAGTGTACCAAAGAACAAAAGACTTCCATGATTTATAACTATTACTTTATCGCAAAGCTTTTCAGCCACCTCCAGCACATGCGTCGAAAACAGCACCGAGTTTCCGGCAGCCGCATGCTCCTTCATCATGCTTTTGAGTTCAAACGCCGACTTCGGGTCAAGTCCCGTCAGCGGTTCATCAAGAATCCAAACGGACGGATTGTGCACAAGCGCCGCCGTAACCATCATTTTCTGTCTCATTCCGTGGGAATAGCTTTGCATCGGCTTATCCAAAACATCCTCAAGACCGAATCTTTGTGCAAAGCGCCTGATTCTCTCAGTACGCTCCGTCAATGAAACCTTATATATGTCTGAAATCAAATTAAGGAATTCAATTCCCTTTAGTCTTAAAAACATATCAGGATTGTCAGCTATGTATCCCACAACCTGCTTGGCAGCAAGCGGCTGTTTGGCAATATCATATTCATTAATCAGTATGCTTCCGCTATCCGGCTTTAAAATTCCCGTCATCATCTTAATGGTTGTGGTTTTGCCTGCGCCATTAAGTCCTATAAAGCCGGCTATCTCCCCGTCCTTTACTTCAAAGCTTATGTCATTTACAGCCTTTACCTGATTGCTGTACGTCTTAGTAAGATTCTCGATTTTAAGCATTTTTTATCCTTGCCTTTCCGGTTTAGTGCGAATTTTTTTATAACTTTTCGTGTACTTACTCATTTTTCCTTACATAATGTGTTTTTCGCCCTGAGCCGAGCCTTTCAATCACGCCTTCATTAACGAGCTTTTTCAATGCCGCTTCTACCGACGAGCTTCCAAGTGTCGGGCATCCTGCCAAAGCATCCTGTTTAGTAAATGTACCTATTATCGAATTAGCATACTGCTTTACAATATCGTATGAGGTACTTTTCGCTCCTGCCTGCCCAGCAAAACCAACACGATTTTCAAATTCTCTGTAACATGACAGAATAACCCCAAGCATATACTTAATAAAGTCTTTCGGATCGTTTTCATCCGTATGCCACCCTTGATCTGAGGAAGCCAGTGCATCATAATAACTTTCCTTTGTATCCGCAATAGCCTTTTCTATACTGATATACTGACCTACCATATATCCATTTTTATATAGGAGCAATAATGTTAACAGACGACTCATTCTGCCATTTCCGTCATTAAACGGATGTATGCAGAGGAAATCCAATATAAAACACGGAATAAGAATCAATGGATCAACAATTCCTTTGTCCAACTCATTTCTATATGCCTCACACAAAGACCTTACCGCATCCGGTGTTTCATAAGGTTCTAATGGTGAAAAGATAACTTCCTTCGTTCCGTCCGGTAATGTTTTCGCTATCTCATTCGCCGTCGTTTTGAACTTTCCTCCATACGAAAATGCAGTATATTTGAGCAGCTCGCCATGTAACTGTAAAATATAATTAGGTGAAACAGCTATGTGCTCGTGACTTTCGTGGACAATATTCAATGCATTTCTATAGCCCAAAATTTCTTTTTCGTCTCGATTCCTCGGCGTTGTCTTATTTTCAACAAGCTGCTTAAGACGGGCACTGGTCGTTACGATTCCTTCTATTCTATTGGATGCCTCGGTACTTTGAACTTTTGCTATCTCCACAAGCCGATCCAGTTCTACCGGTTTTTGTCTGATATATAATTCCTGTTTTCCTTTAAATTCATGAATTTGCGTAAGATAAGACACAATTTCATTATCCCATGTTCTATCTGCCAATTTAGAATAATCAAAAATTTTCACATTATCATCCTTTCTCCCAAGGCTTATTTCTTTCTCCCAATTATACCCGCATTTTGGGAGTAAAGCAAATGCATTAGGAGAAAAACTTTATTGTTTCGTATGTGCAA